>JAHEME010000498.1 GCA_024643825.1 Chloroflexota bacterium
CTTCGGCCCGGCAACCGTCCTCGTGGCAAGGCCGCCGCTGTGGTCGCTGGCAGGATCATTTGGCGGCGGGGTGGTACTGCTGATCATCGGCTCCATTGGGGTCGCGCTGGAGAAATCGCGTAAGTCCGACAGGGCCGATTCGTAGGAGCATGGATCGAAACGAGTTTGACGACCTGCCGCTGCCCGGCAGTGGCGATAGAGAACCGGAGCCTGCCACGTTTGCCCCACCGGGGCGAGGAGGCTCCAAACGCCGGGGATGCCTGCTCCGAATTGCGGTTATGGCAGTGGGGCTGCTGTTCGCCTGCGGGCTGGTGGAAGCCGGGTCGCGGATGCTGCTGGCGAAGCAGATCAGGGCCTTTCAGGGAACAGTCGCGCAGGACCCTGGCAACCTTTACAACCTGTTCAGACCCGATGAGACGATGGGCTGGGTGCATAGTCCCGGAGCCAGCGTAACGGTGACTGACGTGGCGGGGCACGATCCCTACACGGTGACGATCAACAGCCAGGGATTGCCCGATAGGGAGTATGCCATCGACCATCCCGCGCAGGGCTTCCGCGTGCTGGTGCTGGGCGACTCATTCGTCGAAGGGGTGCAGGTGGCCCCGCAGGAGCGGGCCTTTACCATGCTGGAAAATCGCTATCAGGCACGCTGGGGGGATATCCCCTACGAGATTATCGAGATGGGGACGGCGCGCTATTCCCCCGGACAGTATTACCGGGCTTACCAGGAGCAGGGGCGCGCCTATCATCCCGACGTAGTGATCGCCATGATCTTCCTCGGCAACGATGTCGCCGAGTTGAGTCCGCACACAGGCCACAACGAGATCACCGGGCTGGCAGGTCGCACCTTCGAGTACACGCTGGAGGATGGGCAACTGGTGTCAGTGCCGCTGAATCAATGGCATCCGCCCAGCGGCTCCAGCCGGGTGAACGCCTCCGCCCCGCTGCTGCGCGGGCTGGATATCTGGCTTGGCGAGAATTCGACATTCTACAAGGTGGTCGTGCGTCGTGAGATGGAAACCCAGTCCAGGCATCAGATTGGCCTTGAGGGCGGGAGCATCCCGCAGGCGGCTCTGTTTGAGGCCAATTATGCAGACCCGCTGTATACACAGGTGTGGCCCGTGTTCGATGCGCTGATCGTGGCGCTGCGCGATGCCGCGCAGCAGGACGGCGCGCAGTTCGCGGTGGTGATTGCGCCGGATATGTACGCGGTGTACCCGGACTGGTATTTTGAACAGTACCCCTGGGCAGCCGATCAGCGAGCATTGTTCGATGGGATGAAGACAGAACGGCGCGTTACGGCACTGCTGGATGCGCAGGGCATCCCCTACGTGAGCCTGACACCATTTTTGCAAGCAGCCGCGCCAACCTCCGAAGCTCCGCTGTATTACCGGGCGAACGATCACTGGACGGCTGCGGGCCACGCGGTGGTCATCGAGGCGCTGGACGGCTGGTTTAATCAGATGGGCTGGGCGGCGGCAGGGCAGTAGTCGTACGAGCCGCCCGCATAGGAGCAAGTGAACATATGAAACAACTCTCATGGATGGCAGTACTTGTGATACTGATCGTGGCGGCGATCCCCGTAGTGGCGCTGGCGCAGGATGGCGGGCCATCCCCCGAACCGGGTAGCGCCGTCACTGATGACGAGGTGAACGCTGTCGCCAATCAACTGTACTGCCCGGTGTGCGAGAACGTTCCGCTGGATGTATGCGGCACGCAGGCGTGCGCCGACTGGCGCGGCGAGATTCGCACCATGCTGCAAGAGGGCCGCAGCGAGCAGGATATTTTCAATTACTTCACCGACCGCTATGGTCAGCGCGTGCTGGCGACTCCCGAAGCGCGCGGCTTCAACCTGATCGTGTGGATTGTGCCGCCGCTGGCGTTGATCATTGGGATTGTGGTGCTGGTCGGGGCGCTGCGTCGGATGGCCCCCGGAGCGATCAAAGCGGATCAGGCGGCAATGGCGGCAGCGGCTCTGCGCTATGACAACCTCGACCCAGAGATTGTGGCGCGCATCGAAGCCGATTTGCACGAATTTTCCGGGTAGGATTGCTGAATACGCACGGATACCGTGCTAAGGAGAACGATCTATGACGGATCAAACAATGGCGGAACACGCTATCGAGGCCCCGGCGAAAGGTGGATTGCGGCCTGGCCGCGTGATCGTCTGGGTGGTGGTGGGCGCAATCCTCATCTTTATTGGGCTGGGGTTAGCCAACGCATTCTCTGCACCGCCGGAAGACGGGCGCAAGGCCCCCGACTTTACGATGGAACTGTACCGCGATGAGGGGACGTTCACGCTCGCCGACTATCGCGGGCAGGTGGTGGTGGTGAACTTCTGGGCAAGCTGGTGCGGCCCGTGCGCCGAAGAAGCCCCGGCATTAGAGCAGGTATGGCAGGAATACAAACTGCGTGACGTGCAGTTCATTGGTGTGGATTACGTCGATGCCGAGAAGAATGCGCTTGAGTATCTGGATAAGTGGCAGATTACCTACCCTAATGGGCCTGATCTTCGCACGGAAATCTCGGATGCGTTTCATATTCGCGGCGTGCCGGAGACGTTCATCGTGAATGCGGATGGGGATGTCGTGTTCTATGCGGCTCGCCCGATCACCTATGCCGAACTGACCAGCGAGATCGAAAAGGCGCTGGCATCGACGAGCGATTCGTAACCAGATGACAGAAAAGGCTCCCACGCTGGAGACTGCCCGCCTGATGCTCCGCCCTTTCACTGAAGAGGACGCGGAGGCTCTGCATGCCGCTGTGTATGGGGATGCGGACGTAATGCGCTACATGCCGGGCGGAATCCCGCGCACGTTGGCGCAGACGCAGAATGTAGTCGATTTCTTCATCAGCCACTGGACGCTCAACGGATATGGAGCCTGGGCGGTGATTCAGAAGTCCGATCAGCGGTTCATCGGGCAGTGTGGGCTGAACTTCGTGGCAGAGCTTCAGGATGTGGAAGTGCTGTATGCGCTGGCGAAGGATACCTGGGGGCAGGGGCTGGCAACCGAAGCGGCGCACGCATCCATGCGTTATGGGTTCAACAAACTCGCGTTAGGGAAAATCATCGCGCTGGCTGCAAAGGACAATAAAGCGTCGCGCCGGGTGATGGAGAAGCTGGGGATGACCTATCGGCGCGAGGTCAAGCTGTGGAAGATGAAGCTCGCCCAGTACGTGCTGCCGCGTACTGAATTCTATGCCGGGGATGTGGTGTATGCGATCCATGAATGAGATCGAAACTCCCCGCATGAAGCTTCGTCCCTTCCGCATGGAAGACGTGGACATTCACCAGCAGGTGATCTATGGCGACCCGGTGGTCGCAGAGTACCTGACTCTGGATGGCCTGCAGCCAATCTCCGAAACCAGAAGCGTGATT
>JAHEME010000499.1 GCA_024643825.1 Chloroflexota bacterium
TAATATGCGGTCTGAGGCGGAGTTGTTTCACGAAGACAATCTGCCACTGCTGGCTGAGGAAAAGAATCTAGCTGCCGAGTATGGCAAGATCGTTGGCTCGCAAAGCGTGACGTGGGACGGGGAAGAAGTTACGCTGGCCCAGCTTGATCCGGTTGCGCTGGAACAGGATCGCACGCGGCGACAACAAGCATGGGAGATGGCTGCTGCGCGAAGGCTTGGAGATCGGCAACCGCTCAACGATCTCTGGGGGAGGCTGCTGGCGCTTCACCGAAAACTCGCCGTGAATTCAGGTCTTCCCGACTATCGCGCATATCGCTGGCGGCAGTTGTATCGCTTTGACTATACGCCGGAAGATTGCGAGAGCTTCCACGCGGCGATTGAGGAGGTCGTCGTCCCGGTTGCCAGCCGCATCTATGCGGAGCGCAAAGCGAAGCTCGGCGTAGATCGGCTGCACCCCTGGGACCTTGCCGTCGAATCTTCGGGAAAGCCACCGCTCAGACCATTTGATGATGTGTCCGTGCTGATCGAACGTGTTGGAGCGATGTTTCGCCGCCTCGATCCGGGGTTGGCGGACTACTACGATGTGATGCAGCGCGAGGGGCTGCTCGATCTGGCAAATCGGCCTAACAAAGCGCCCAGCGCATGGTGTACCAGTCTGGCTGCTGCGCGTAAATCGTACATCTTCATGAATGCGGTGGGACTGCACGAGGATGTGATGACGCTGCTCCATGAAGCGGGACATGGCTTTCACTGGTGTGAGGCGTATCAGCAGCCCTACTATCAGCAGCGCGGGCTGGAACTCCTGCCGATTGAGTTCGTGGAAGTCGCTTCGACGACGATGGAGTACCTCAACGCACAGTTTCTCCCCGAATCAAATGGTGGGTTCTACACTGAGGAAGACGCGGCGCGCGCGCGCATCGAGCATTTGCAGGGGGCGATTCTATTCTGGCCCTACATGGCAGTTGTAGACAGCTTCCAGCACTGGGCCTATACCCATCCCGAAGATGCCGCTGACCCTGCAAACTGCGACGGGATGTGGGCCGAACTCTACACGCGCTACATCCCTGATGTGGATTGGAATGGTCTGGAAGATGTGCTGGCAACTGGATGGCAGCGCAAAGTTCACATCTTCGATGTGCCGTTCTATTACATTGAATATGGGCTGGCTCAACTGGGGGCGATACAAATCTGGCGGAACTCACTGGAGGATCAAGGGAAAGC
This sequence comes from Chloroflexota bacterium, assembly GCA_024643825.1. Taxonomy (GTDB): domain Bacteria; phylum Chloroflexota; class Anaerolineae; order Aggregatilineales; family UBA3940; genus JAHEME01. The sequence goes on from JAHEME010000499.1 coordinate 1,222, forward strand.
GCTGTCACAGTATCGGCATGCACTCTCACTGGGGATTACTGTGCCGCTTCCGGAATTGTTTTCCGCCGCTGGCGCGAAGTTTGCTTTCGACGCGGGGACTCTGCGTGACGCTGTTAGCCTAATGCAGAAAACCGTTCGAGAACTAGAGACCGCATAGCAACGAACTGGCTGAACTTGAAGCGGCTCTCTGTTACATCATAGGGGGCCGCTTTTGTGTAATCCTCGCGTAAGAACTCCCTGCTAAAGTGCATTACACTATGGTGATTATGGACTATGAAACTACTCCCAAAACGATCCTCGTCGTAGATGACGAGGCGACGATCCGCGAAGTGGTGAGGAGCTATCTGGAGCGCGACGGATTCTGCGTGCTCGAAGCTGCCGACGGTCACGCTGCGCTGGATACACTCGACATCGAATCGCCCGATCTGATCGTGCTCGACCTGATGCTTCCGGGGATCGACGGGCTGACGATCACGCGGCATCTGCGGCAGCGGCGGGCGATCCCCATCATCATGCTGACGGCACGCGGCGAGACCAGCGACCGCATCACCGGGTTGGACCTGGGCGCGGATGACTACATCACCAAGCCGTTCAGTCCGCAGGAACTGGTTTCGCGTGTGCGTGCGGTGCTGCGGCGGACGACTGATCAGCCGGTGACGACGACCCAGCCGCCGCTGGAATTCGATGGGCTGACGCTTGATCCGACATCTCACACGGTGACAGTGGATCATGATCCTGTCACGCTGACGGCGCGCGAGTTCAGCTTGCTGTGGTTTCTGGCGCGCCATCCCCGTCAGGTGTTTACCCGCGATCAACTTCTCGACCAACTCTGGGGGCACGAGTTCTACGGCGATCCGTCTACCGTGACGGTACACATTCGGCGGCTGCGCGAAAAGATTGAGCGCGATCCGTCGAACCCACGCTTCATCACAACCGTGTGGGGCGTGGGCTACAAGTTCGAGAACTGATATGAAGCGGCAAACACCTTTCACTGTCTACCTGATCGCCATTTTAATCGCGCTGATCGCCACCGTGATTCTCAGTATTCTGATGCTGCGCCCGCCGCGCACGGACATTTATTTTCTGGCGCTGCTTCTTGGCGGGACAGGAATGATCTCGGCGGTAGTTGGATTCGTATCCCTGCGGATGGGGTGGTGGCAGCGGCTTGGTTCCCTGAACATGGCGCTGACCTTCGGCTACCTGCTGGCGGCGGCGCTAACGCTGGTCAATGTGTGGGTCACGGCGAAGCTGATGTTCATCAGTGGGCATGACCTCGCATTGAGTGCTGTGCTGCTGCTGTTCGCTGGCGGAATTTCCGTCGCGTTTGGCTACTTCGTTTCGGATGCGATCACCCAGACATTGCGCGATCTGGCGGAGGGTGCGGAACGGGTACGTGGGGGGGACTTTACCGCACGGGTGAAGGAGGTTCGGGGGCCGGACGAGATCGCCAGACTGGGCATGGCCTTCAACGATATGGCTGCCGACCTACAGAAGTCGGCGGCACGGGCCGAGGCACTGGATACAGCGCGGCGCAACCTGGTGGCGTGGGCATCCCATGATTTGCGGACGCCACTGGCAAGTTTGCGGGCGATGATCGATGCGCTGGCAGATGGCGTTGCCTCCGATCCGGAGACTACCCAACGCTACCTTCGCCAGAGTCAGCATGAGATCGGGCGGATGAGTGCGCTGATCAACGACCTATTCGACATCGCCCAGCTTGATGCGGAAGGGCTGGTGCTCACCTGCGAAACCAGTTCACTGGGCGACCTGATCTCGGATACGCTGGCGGCATTTGTGGCACGGGCCGATGCACGTGGGGTGACTCTGACGGGTTCCGTCGATGCTGGCGTTGACCCGGTGTGGATGGCCTCGGACAAGATTAGCCGGGTGCTGCACAATCTGGTTGATAACGCGCTGCGGTATACACCGGAAGGCGGTCAGGTGACGATCCGCGCGATGTGTGCGGACGAGATCATCACGGTGCAGGTACACGATTCGGGGGCGGGCATCTCGCCGGATGATCTGCCGCACATCTTTGAGCGATTCTATCGAGGAGAGAAAAGCCGCTCCCGCGAAGGGTCTGCTGGAGGTGGCGCAGGCCTGGGCCTTGCCATTGCGCAGCGGTTGGTCGAAGCGCATGGTGGGATGTTATCGGCT
>JAHEME010000030.1 GCA_024643825.1 Chloroflexota bacterium
TGTCGCCGCAGAGACCAGTGAAGTGCCTGGGCAGAACCCGCCGACGATGAAGCCAACACCCATGATCAGCCCGCCGACGATTCCCGGCCACAGGTAGGTGTGATTGACCCACACCAGATTGTAATCCAGCAAGCCAACCGCTGAAGCCAGGAAGATCAGCACCATAGCGACGACAATCGCGGTGAACATGACCTTGAGGACGGTCATATCTTTGAAGTAGAACTGGGCAGCCAACTTCTTGGAATTGCCAAACCCGGCGATTTCCAGCACCCAGCCGAACGCGAACCCAATCAGGGCGAAGACTACATACTGACCCCAGTGCCCCAGAAGTTCTCCAAGAGGAAGTGGAAAGATTGTCATGATCTGCCTCCTAGTTCCACAACTTGCGGACGAAATAGGCGACAGCATAGGCTCCGCCAAATACCGCAAACATGAAGGCCCAGCTTCCTACCGAGAGAACTGCCCCGCCGGAAAGCGCCTGCCCGGAGGTGCATCCCCGTGCCAGACGCGCCCCATAGCCCATGATGGCTCCGCCAGTGAATGACATGACAAGTCGTGTACGCGCCGAGATACGAGACCCCCGGTTGACTTCGAACTTCAACCGCCCGTTGAGCCAGCCGGAAAACAGGCCGCCCGCCGCCGTACCCACCAGCATCCAGATCGTCCAGCTATCGAACGGGTCTTTGACTCCCCCGGCGATCCCCGCGAGGTAAGCCGTGCGATCTACATGCTGTGGGGCCACAGCATCTTCGACGGCAAGGACCAGGTTGTTCATTCCGCCGGAGGCCCCCAACCCGCCGCCTGTGATGAAGAAGGCAGCGAACAGGACCAGACCCAGCAGGATGCCCGCTGCATAAGGGTTGATATATTCCTTTGCGGTACGCCTTGCCAGAACACCTCTGGCAGGTTGGGCAACTGATTTTGTGCCTGTGTACGTTGTCATCATAGTCCTCACTTTGCCTCAAACTGGGGTTCGATTTCTTCCCAGCCCATGATCATGCCCTTGATGCTAGTCAGTGGTTTCGGGCCTGTCGTCGTCAGATACACGTGCGCGACGATGAAGGCGGCAAATAACCAGGCCGTCATGGTGTGAATAGGAGCCAATAAGGGAAGTCCGCCAAGCCGAGCCGCTGCTTCCGGCCATCGCTGCACACCCCACATCAGAATTCCGGTGATGATCTGAAGAGGAAGAAGCACGTTGAGCAGACCCAGGTACGTCATCTGCTGGAGAGGGTTCATCTTGCAGCGCGGAGTCTTCTCGAAGGGATGAGGTTCATTGCGGAAGATGCCTTGCAGGTAGAATCGCGCCTGCATGAACATCTGTTCGAATAAGCCATGTGGTCTTGGCAGGAACTGCTGCATCTCGCCGCTGGCGAAGTGATAGAACGCCGCCAGTACCGCATTGATGAGCAGGATCGCCGCGACCACATTATGCACAAGCACAACGCCCCGGAAGCTAAACATGCCGAACATGGCCGGGCGATGGATGATTAGCCCCGTGAAGATTAGCAGGGCAATTGTAGCCGTCTGAAGCCAGTGCCACAGACGCTCGTAGATCGAGTACATATAGGCTTCTTCAAGATCGCCTGCATGATGTTGATTGCGACGCGCAGCAAAATACCGAAGCCCTCCATGCACCACGACTCCTCCCAGCGTTCCGAGGAAGATGGCAGCGCCGATCCAGTCAATCACCGAGATGCGACTGTGCCCGAATACATATCGCTGTCCATTCACAGTGTCGAGTTTCGGCTGGTAGAAAAGTGTGCCATCCGATCCTGTATACAGGTCTCCACTTTCCGCTGCACCGTTGCCGCTGGTGAAGGTAGGGGTAATGCCACCAGGCGGCAGTGCGGCAACCACGACGGGAGCACTCAGGCGTGTCTCATCAGAGTGGCACGTCTGGCAGTCTTGAACCGCTGTTTCACTCGGGCCAACCCCATGATTGATCGGATAGGCATCTATCCTGCCTGCGATATGCGCATTGTCATAGCCCATCGCTTCGAGCCGGGTAGCGATTAGTGCTTGCTGATCACTGCGATTCATCACCAGTTCGGCATCTTGTACCAGTCCATCTTGATTCGCATCAAACGCGGTTAGTACGTCTTGAGCGTAGGTATCGCCCTCAAAATAAGCGTTGCGCACATCGGCGATCTTGATGGGTTGATCCTGTCCATCTACCCAATACCATGTGGTAGCCAGGTTGTAAGGCGCGATCTTGCCCTCTTCATTTGTCAGTAGCACGGGTTCATAGCCTGTCACCAGAACCTGATCCCCCTGGGCTTCTTCGCCTCTACAGGTAGTTAGAGGTGCACCTGTGGCAGCGACAACCGTCCAATCGACGGATTGTGCAGCAGGAGCTTCGAGGCGCGGCACGTGGCATGTTTCACAGGCCACTGCCTCCATATGACGATCCGAGTAGGGCAACCAACTATGGGCGGCGCTCGGATTGTGGCAGGTAGTGCAGTCCCCAGTCTCATCGGCACTGGAGTGCGCAAACAAATGCTCCGGGCGGTTCAAGTATTCGCCCAATTCGGGTTGACGCGGATCAAATGTCAAATGATCCAAATCCGTCTGCGCCGTCCCGCTATAGGCAGGATTGTTCAGGGAATAATGGCAGTCTGTGCAGGCAAGCACCCGTTCCGCATGAACATCCCAGGGAACGGTTAGTGCATCTTTGCCTGCGATATTCACCCCTGACTCATCAATTTGACCTGGCGCAAAGACCTGCCCGGTTGTGAACGTCATCCCGTTCTGCGGGCTGCATACAGTCATCGTTAATGGGGCTGACGAGTCGCTGGTAGCAGTACCATGACATTGCGCGCAGTTGTCGATAGTCGGGTCCTGAACCGCAATCATGCCCGGAAGCAGATTGCCCGTCTCGTCGAACGCATCAGGATTCCAGAGATAAGCGTCTTCACTTTTCTCAACAATCCCCATGCCAAGCAGCGTCGCCGTATTCGCCCACTCCAATTGCCCTTCTGCCAGCGCATCCAATCGAGCCGAATTATTGGGGTTCGCTGTATGGCACAGGAAGCAGTTGGGTTCCGCGCCTGCTGTTTCACCCAGATAAGTCACAGCCTCATTTCCGCTGTTCACAAGCACAGACTCCCCGGAGGGGGCCTGTAATCCACTGTACAGTGCCTCACCATGCGCATTGTGCTGGGTGATGAATTCCGTATCGTGGCACGCACCGCACGTTTCTAGCGTTGATACAGGCTCATTGCTTGAAACTACATTGTTTCCCTCTGCATCAAGCAGAGGGAACGTTGGGTGCATGGGCGATCCCTGTGCCGAGGTAGGCATCGCACTGATGGCTACCAGCACTATCGTCAGAATGACACCTGAGATCAGGATCAGTTTCTTGGGTTGCAACCATGTACGCATCATGTCCTGTCCTTGCACCTGTCTACTTGCCAGCATCGCGGCTGCCCCAGTCCATCGGATCGCCCGGATAACCAAGAGCCTGCCAATCTAACCGACCATTCTCACCATGGCAGGCAGTACATTCGAGGGCTTGCGTGGCAGGGGCAGTCATATGAGTGATGGGGAACCACATGTGGGTTGTCGCAAAACCATACTCGCCGCTGTAAGGTAAGCCTACCGCTTCTGACCCCAGTTCAAACGCTGTGTCCCAATTGAAGTTCACCCAGTATTCGCCAACCGTCTTGGGTTGAAGCAGATAGTTATAAACGGCATCGTATGGCTGGTTTGATTCGTGAACTTTGAAGGGCCAGATTTTGGCCGTGGGATCGTCAATGCTGCCCGCTGGCGGATTGATGAGCGTGATTCCTTCGGGATCGATGGTGTCACCCAATAGATAGCGATCAGCGACAACACCGTTGTACCAGAAGTATTCGGGAATGTAGTGCTGCTCGTAAACAAAGCTGCCTTTGATCTTCAGATACTCATGAGGGTCTTCCGTCCAGTCGTTGCCTGCCGTAGACCAATCCCATTCGACCTTCGTCGGCAGCTTCACCGCGGCTTCCGGGATATGACACGTTTGGCACGCGACTGTATCGGTGTGCTCATTGAGTCTGTCATCTGGATGGGGCTGTTCATTGTGGCAATCGGTGCATGCGATCTGGTTGGCATCATCCACACTGACCGAAATAGACCGCCCGCTGATCTGGTGATCCGTGGTGCGGTGGCAATCTACACATTCGAACTCAAGTGCGCCCATATGCACATCCAGCGCATCGGAAGGGTTCGTCATGCTACTATCCAGATCACCATGCTTGACAGCATCACCGCCCCCCCCCATAGAAGTGGCAAGCCCCGCAATTCTGGCGGGTAGGGCGTCCAACGCTCTGTGCTGCTGCTACGAGGTCAACACCCTCAGCTGGCTCTCCCGCAATCCCCTTGGCATAGCCACCGCTCTGGTCATGACATACCAGGCAGTCAACATTCACTTCAGTAGCCGTTGCAAAGTAATCCGCATCAGACCAACCGTATCCGGCATGGCACTTTGTGCAACCAGACCAATTGGCTTGCACGCCAATGCAGAAATTGTTGACTAAATTAGCTTTCCCTGTCGATTGGGGATCATCGCTCCAGGGAACCTCTACGGAAGGAGCCTGCCACGTCCAGTGATCAGTTTGCATCACCTGATGGGCAGCGTCCTCATGACACTCCAGACACGCAGTAGTCACTTCCACTCCCGTTGTAAATGGACCTTGTACCAGGCTGGTGTGGTCGGTGTACGCGGAGGTCTGAGGCACATGAACTTGAGGGTTATCAGCCTTCGCCTGCGCTCTGGACGTAAACAGAATGACGGGCACGGCAATGATCAGCGCCGTCGCCACAATTCCCGCGATCCAAATGTACTTGAAATTTTTCATGAACCCCGCCATTCATCCTTGGAAATCGACAGGCTCGGAACTGTATGGAGAAGATGGGTAAATTCAGCACAGTTCTGCATACAGTTCTGTTCACCCCGCGTCAAGGAAATCATAAGATATGGAGATATCTACATATTTGAACAACCGAATACATCCATAGCGTAGCGGACAATGATCTGTGCAGTAAGAGAAATTTGTCACAATTAACCTGTGCAATTTGTCACAAGGAGGTTTTTTCGAGCTTAAATATCCATATAGGAAAGGGGTGTAGAATTGCCGCAACGATAAGTTCAGAGATTGGGATACTCCTTTTGACTCAACTTTTGGATGGTGTACGCATCATCGATTTAACGCGCGTTCTGGCAGGGCCGTATTGCACCATGATGCTTGGAGACCTCGGTGCAGATGTGATCAAGGTAGAAGCTCCAGGTCAAGGAGATGACACTCGTCACTGGGGGCCACCATTCACCGCAGGAGGGGAGTCTGCCTACTTCCTATGCGTGAATCGCAACAAACGCAGCATGACCTTGAATCTCAAATCTGCAAAGGGCAAAGAGATACTTGAGGGGTTGATCAAGGAGGGGGATGTACTCATTGAGAACTTCAAGGTTGGAACGCTGGAGAAATGGGGCTTTAGCTACGAAGAATTGCAGAGGGTTCGTCCTGGCATCATCTATGCGACCATCACAGGATATGGCTACACTGGGCCGTACAGCAACCGGGCAGGCTATGACTTCCCTATCCAGGCTCAGGGCGGCATTATGAGTGTCACCGGGCCATCAGAAGGTGAGCCATACAAAGTGGGAGTAGCCATTGCAGACATCACCGCCGGGTTATTCGCCTGCAACGCTATCCTTGCTGCGCTGTTTAAACGAGAACGTACCGGGGATGGGCAGCGAATCGACGTCAGCCTATTGGATTCACAGGTCGCATGGCTGGCAAATGTGGCGAGCAACTATCTCATTTCCGGGGAAGAGCCTGTTCGTTTCGGCAACGCGCATCCAAATATCGTTCCCTACCAGGTTTTCAAGGCACAGGATACATACTTTGCCCTGGCTGTCGGCAATGATCTTCAGTGGACTAAGCTATGCGAGATCATAGATCATACGGAGTGGGCCATCGACATCCATTTCGCCACGAACGCTTCCCGCGTTAAGCACCGCGAGATTCTGATCCCACTGCTTGAGCAGGTATTTATGGGCAAAGAAGCTCACCACTGGCTTGATAGATGCTACGCTGTTGATATTCCCGCTGCGCCCATCAATACCGTGAGCAATATTCTGAACGATCTCCATGTGCGCTCGCGTGGAATGCTGGTTGATATTGAACATCCAACCGCCGGGTTGACCACACTCGTAGGTTCGCCTCTCAACATTCCTACCAATCCCCCAACGATCAGCAAGGCACCCCCTCTATTGGGACAGCATACAAGGGAAATTGTACAGGATATGTTGGGCTACTCAGATGACCAGGTCGATGCTATGAGTTCAGAAGGTATCTTTTAGTTCGCCACATTCTGTGCAGTAAGCAAAGAGAAACTATCGATCACTACTACCTTGAGGATAGATCAGTAATAGCTGCGTCAATAGCAGTAGCTCTTCTCTTGCTCGTCGCCGAAAGTTTCCACTGAACAGTTTGCAATAGGCTCATCCCAGCAACATAGCCAAAGCCAACTGCATAGACACCAAGCAGGAGAGCTAACCCAGAACCCTGGTTTACCGCCAGTATGAATCCAACTAGTGAATAAACTGCCAGAAACAATTCAAGCCATGTAGTGAAATCAATCGAAAGATTGTAGGAGCTAGAGGCCCATCCATCCGATAGGTCAATCAGATTAAACTTTGGCGTTCGCCGAAAAGCAATCTGGGAACCGATGAATCCATCTACTACCCCCCAGGTGTTGTTCACCGCGATACCAAAGCCAAAAAGGAGCAGCAGTGGGAAATAAACAAGTTTCTTCAGTTCCTTTGGAAATAATCGGGTCTGTGCCACAAAAATCATTAGAGGAGGCCCAAAGGCTGCCAATGTAAGAGGAGCCAGTGAAAGGTCTCTTGAACCATACACGAATAGAGAAGGAACACTGATCAGCAAAATAATGAGCATTAGGGGATGGACTAAGTACCCCGTAAGCTGTAGAAATGCCTGCATCTTTTGCCAGATGCTCAAATCTGATCTCAGCAGTCTCTCCCCTAACTTCCTTAGACACTGTATAGTTCCCGCAGACCAACGGCGCTGCTGAAGTTTAAGTGACGCAATGGTTGGAGGTAATTCGGTTGGAACATCTATATCCGGCAAGTGTAAACAACGCCAGCCGGCTAGCTGTGCCCGGAAGCTAAGATCCATATCTTCTGATAACGTATCGGATTCCCATCCTCCACTATCTTCGATGCAAGTTCTACGAAGCACTCCGGCAGTTCCATTAAAGTGCATCAGCAGCCCGCTTCGATTGCGGGCTGTTTGCTCGACAATGAAGTGGGCATCAAGGGCCAACCCTTGAAGTTTCGTCAATAGGCTATAGTGGCCGTTTACAAAGGACCATCGCGTTTGAATGATCCCCAGGGAAGGATCATGCAGCATATGCGGGATTACACGACGCAGGAAATCGGGACGCGGTAAAGAATCTGCGTCAAACACAGCAACAAATTCCGCATCGGCCAACGTAAGCCCGTACTGAAGTGCCCCTGCTTTGTAGCCTGTACGATCCGCCCGCCGGACAAGATGTATATCAACCCCGAGTTTACGATAATATTCAACTTGTTTTTGCGCGATTGCTGTAGTGTCATCATCTGAATCATCAAGGATTTGCAGGGTCAGGCAATCAGCCGGATAGTCCAGCGAAGCGATAGCGTCAATGCCTCGTCTGATCACATCGCGCTCATTGAAAACTGGAACCTGAACTACAACCGTCGGCCATTTCTCAGGGGCCGATGGCGCATCGTTGCTCCGTTTTGCATAGCGAAGAAAAAGATAGGTGAGGATTAGCGAATTGAATCCAAAAAGAGCAACACCTATGGAGCTCACGATATTCAGCACAATCAATACGTTCACTCAGTGAGACTCCTTGATAGTCGAGCTAGTTTTCAACCAGGGCATGGAAAGAGTAACAAGATAAACCTCAAAGACATCTCAATTGGAGAAGGACAGCACAATGGTGGGCAAAGGTTCACCCGTCTTGCTGTCTCCTCCACAAATTGGCTTTTAGACTGTCTCGCAAGACTTTTTGCGAGCGTCTGCACAACCACGCTATCCTGTAAGCCTGCCAGTAGAAGATTGTATCTCAAATGAAACTGTCTTGTTTATGACTTACTGGTTCGAAACCTCTAATCGAATGTGGTTCCAGCATAGTGATATAGATGGAAGTTCCGTGTTATGAAGAAAGTGCTGATACTTTTTATTGATGCGGGGGGGGGGCATCTGGCTTCCGCAAAAGCCCTCGCCAAAGCATTCGCATACAAATATGGAGATGAAGTTGCTGTACAGATAGTGGACGTATTTAAGGAGGTTCCCTTCCGCCCTGCACAACAGATTGATGAAACCTATCGCTGGCTAACAGGGGATGGCGTATGGATGTGGAAGGCCTTTTGGAAGACTGATGGAAAAGAGTGGGTTCCTAATGTTCTTTCCAAACTACTGAAGCCCCTCTTAACGCCAACGCTTATTCAGATTTTCCAGTCAGAAAAACCTGATTTAGTCGTTTCTGTCCATGGTTTACTGAATCATGTTCCGTCAAGAATTCTACGGGAAGATCTCCATTCCAACATCCCTTTTATCACGGTAGTCACTGATCTAGTAACGGCACACCCATTCTGGTTCTGTTCGGAAGTAGACTACTGCATTGTTCCTACAGAATCCGCTAGGGATCGGGGGATCCGTTATGGTATGGATGCTAATCGCATACAGGTTCTTGGACAACCCGTTGATATTGATTTTGCGAAAAGTCTTGGCAACAAACAAGAAATGCGCAAAAAGCTGGGGGTGGAGGTAACACGCCCATGCATTTTGATCATGGGCGGGGGGGATGGCATGGGCCGCTTGTACGAAATTGCTCTCGCCATTGAATCTGCGGCTCCCGAAACCCAAATGATTATTGTTGCAGGCCGCAACCCACACCTGAAGGCCAGGCTTGAAGACAGAGACTGGGCAGTTCCCACAAAGATTTACGGATTCACGGACCTTGTACCCAGCTTGATGAGCGCCAGCGACATACTGATAACTAAAGGAGGCCCAGGTTCCATTGCAGAAGCATTAATTGCGGGTGTTCCCATCATCATTTCCAGCTATATACCTGGACAAGAAATAGGCAACGTGGAGTATGTAATCGAGCACGATGTCGGAGTTTATTTGAGCGAACCATCAGAGATTGCGGATACTGCTCATAAATGGTTAGCCCCAGGATTTGACCGATACGATCTAATGGTTACTAATGCAAGAAAAATCGCCCGTCCTAATGCTTCTCTGGAGATTGTGGAACGGTTATATCAATTTCTCTCTCGTAAGGAGATCGTAAAACCCCTCGATTGAATGTTTCATGTGCTGGAGTTTTAGAATCCAGAATCAGATTTTCAAGGCCATATGGTCATCGACCCGTGGTAAAAAAACGGCACACTCAAGATCGAGTGTGCCAGGTGCGGGAGCGACGGGGTTCGAACCCGCGATCTTCGGCTTGACAGGCCGACGTGTTAACCGCTACACCACGCCCCCCTACTGTGCATGAATCTACCACACCGCATCACCTTCGTCAAGAAACGTGAAGCGGCTATCCTCTCTGCCAATACGCACAAATCGCGTATGTCACTATAATGACTCCACAGAGTAAGATTCACCCTCATTGATAGAAAAGGAGACCATTTTTGATGAAGAAAGTGATCTATGGGATGCTCCTGTTTATTCCCGCCGCAATAGTGGCAGAGATCGTACATGCCGATCCCGTTGCCATCTTTGTCCTGTCTGCCTTGGGGATTGTTCCGCTTGCTGATTTGATTGGCGAGGGGACGGAGGAACTCGCTACGCATACAGGCCCACAACTGGGCGGCTTATTGAACGCCACACTGGGCAATGCAGCTGAGTTGATTATCACTATTTTTGCCATACGAGAAGGTCTGCTTACCCTTGTCGTAGCCTCGATCACCGGGTCGATCCTCGGCAACCTTCTGCTCGTGGCAGGGCTGAGCCTCTTGGTGGGAGGCCTTCGGCATGGAACTCAGACCTTTGATCGACGGCAAGCTGGTATGAATGCAACGATGGTTGTACTGGCAGTGGTCGCTCTTGTGATACCCTCGTTCTTCAGTCGTGCCATTGATCCGCGTGTTAGTCCCAATTTGCCCGCCGAGCGATTCCTCAGCGAAGGTGTCGCCATTGTAATTATCATCCTTTACGCGCTCAGCATCGTCTACACACTGAAGAATAGAGGAAGTGCGCTCACTCATGAACCAGCCGTAACGCATGAGGCACGATGGAGCATTTCGCGTGCTCTGGCTGTGCTGCTTATCTCTACCGTCGGGATTGCCATTCTGAGTGAGTTTCTGGTTGGGGCTGTAGAGCCAGTAGTAACTGCCCTGGGGATGACGGAATTCTTTCTTGGTATCATTATCATTCCACTGGTCGGCAATATTGCGGAACATCTGGTAGCTGTCGAAGTCGCTGCGAAGAATAACGTTGAACTGAGTCTGTCAATTTCACTCGGTTCAAGCCTTCAGATCGCTTTATTTGTCGCCCCGTTACTGGTGTTTATCAGCTTACTGTTCAACCATACCCTATTGCTCGTATTCACCGATCTGGAACTGATTGCATTATTTTCTGCATCACTGGTGACGGCACTGATTGCTTTGGATGGCGAGTCGAACTGGATGGAAGGCGTCATGCTGCTCGCTGTTTACCTATTGGTAGCAGTGGGTTTCTTTTTCCTACCGGGGTAAGTAGTGTGCCGAGCGCAGAGTATCGCCCCCTGCGCTCGGTGAAACTTCATACGATCACAAGTTCGTTCTTTTCCTTGACAGATCGATCCGCCGCGCTTTCTACCTTCCCTTCATGGAATTCATTGAGAAAGCCACGAATTGTACCTATCGGGATTGCAGGCCCAACTTCCGAGCCTGCCATCACCGTGTTCATTCCCAACAAGCGCCCGTGTCCATCGACCAGCGGCCCACCGGAATTTCCGGGGCGGACACGGAGATTGACCGCCAGCCATTCCTGATTCATACCAGGCACAGGCGTAGTACCACCACCAATCACAACCCCGGATGTCACCACGCCGGGAATTCCCCACGGATGTCCCAGAGCCAGCACCAATTGACTTGCATGAATCTGGCCCTCTTCGCCCAGTGATATTGCCGCAAGGCCATTCGACTCCACTTTCAGCAGGGCTAAATCACGCTCTCGATCATGCTTGAGAATCGTCGTAGGCAACCGTTGATGATCGGGCAGCTCGGCATGGAGCATTCGCTCGCGCACAACATGGACATTCGTCAGGATTAACCCATTCTCAGATACGATGATCCCGGCCCCCATTCCCTGACCCTGATTGCTGATTTGAACCAGGCTTTGCTTGACCTGATCGACTACGTCTGCCAGTTCCTGGTTCAGCCGTTCCACAAGATCGGTTCATAATCCACATCCCTACCCACGCGCTCCAATGACAATAGAGACTTCTCGTACTTCCCCACCTCGCACGATGGTTGCTGTAACCTGCTTGTCGATGCGAACACCACTGAGCAGACTCATTAACTCTTCTATGTGACGTACGGGTTCGCTATCCAGTCGGACAAGCGTATCCCCCAGAGCAAGCCCCGCTTTAGCGGCTGGGCTGTCCGATTCAACAGACGCAATCAGCAGCCCGACTTCTTGCCCTAGTTGCTCTACCAGATTCTCTGGCAATCGGGCAGGTTGTGCGCCGATACCAAGATACCCCCGCCGAATATGTCCATACTTCACCAGTGCCTCAGCCGTGCTAGCTAACGTGCTGTAAGGCAGAGTCACACTCGCGCCTCGCAGCAAAGTCGACGAGTTCAACCCAACGATCTTCCCATTCGCTTCCACGAGTGGCCCACCCGAAAACCCCGGATACATCACGACATCAGTCTGCAAGTACCGATCTACGGTTCCACCACCGCCCGTATTCCAGCTTCCACCCAGTGCGCTGATCACCCCTAGCGTCGCCTGCACAGTCTTGCCGGGCCGCCCAAGTGCCAGTACCAGATTGCCCACCCGATAGTCCTCTGCTCCGGCCCATGTGGGGGCAATCAACCCTTTCTGATCGACACGCAGCATAGCAAGATCCGTGCTGGGATCACGCCCTACCAGAATCGCCGATGTACTCTCACCGTTCGGCAGGCCAACCTGAACATTCTCATCGCGTGTGACCACATGATTGGCAGTGAGGATCATCCCATCAGATGACCAGACAATGCCGCTTGCCGTTTGGCGACGGCGGCCTTCGATGCGGACAATCGACTTTCCTGCCGATTCCACAACATCCGCCAGTGCTTCCGATAGACTTGCCAGTATCTCAGCCATTCTATTCTCCTCGATTCAGTTTCCGATTTGGTTTAGTTGTATCACAAGGAAGGCGAGAGATGGATCACCACTTTGGCGAGGAGAACCCGGAAAAAAGTCCAGGTTAGAGGCTGATTAGCCCACTGCGGGTCGCCTTGACAACAGCGTCCGTGCGGCTCTGGGCATTGAGCTTGCCCATGGGTGCACCTATGTTTGGTGGAGTCAAGTAGATGAGACGGATAAACGGCCATTTCGATGGACAGTAGTTAAAGAATCAGCGAGATCAGACAGGTTGAGCCGCCGCAGGTGATTCTGGACAA
>JAHEME010000031.1 GCA_024643825.1 Chloroflexota bacterium
CAACGATGGGTCAATGCCTGAATACGTGGCTTTCAGAAGGCGATAGGGCTATCTTGGCGACACCTTGCTCGTGTAAAATGGCTCTTGACAAAGCTCAAAACCCCTTAACTTGTCAGCAATAACCTTAGCCCTTTCGTGGTCTTGACTTTGGGGTACACTTCACAAAACCAGAACGACAAAGGTCTTGTTCTGCAAGGATAGGTCAAGAAGACGGTTCGAATCCCCTTGTTCGGCTCGCCAAAATCTGTGGGATAAATCCCATCTGTTATTGATACTCAGCGGGTTCTGGGTAAAGATGTCAGAGTCTTGAGATGCTATCGGCTCTCTGTCTGCGCTCAGTTTGAAAGTTTGTCTTTTCAGGGCTCAAGGAGTACGTTAACTGAAAACCTTAAGCCTCCAATCACCATGATCAGATTCATCAGCAGGGACAGCCATGAATAATAACAGTCGTGATTTGAGGATACTGCTCGTTGGAGGCTATATCACCATCATCGGAGCAGGGCTTCTCTGGGTATTTCCGCCACAGGTTGGCACTCCAAAATTGGGCATTCTGCTACTGCCCGGCATTGTAACGCTCCTCATTGGCGTCGCGTCAAACTACGAACTGCAGTCAGTTCGACTGGCAACACCGCTTATTTTGATAGGGGGTCTAGTCGTTGGCGTAGCTGCTATTGCGTTCATGATCAGCAGTATGCGAATGAGCAGGCCTCTTCCTATTGGCGCCGTGATCGCTCTAGTGGGAGCAGCGCTATCTGTTCTCGGAGTTTTTCTGCCAAGGTCATAGCGCGCCATAGTGGCAATCTTCGCCGCACGTGGATTCTCTGCCTTCACAGGAAGAATGGCCTATCAGATATCCGCGAGTCTGGCTTGCCATCAAGTCTACCTTGGCCTTGCCAAAGAAGAGTATCTCCGGGCAGATCGCTTCCGAGTGGGAAATCAAGCAACTTTTCCCCACAATCCGTGTTATACGATTGAATGATGTATTGGTGAGACTATTGCCAATAATCGTAGGCAAGAGTTCTAGTGCGTGTCTTCTTTCATTGGTCGAGCAGTATTTTCCAGAAAGATCCGTTAGAAAGGAGAGAAACCAGATCTTGATTACCTGAACTCCTTCACCACTGACAGTACTTTGCGAACAGCCTTTTCACGAGGGAGAGATTTTCATGTCAACTGACGCAACAACAATGACCGCAGAAGGAGTATGGGCTGTAGAAGAGGGTGAAATTCGGTCACCCGGTATCATTCACGTGGTGATGCTGGCACTCTTCACTGGCATTGGCATCGTGGTCGGCACTTTTGGCAGCCTTGCCATCCCCATTGGCTTCGTGTCCGCCTTCTGGCCCGGCCAAGCAGTCCAGAGTATTGGGTCCATCTGGTTCGGCTGGTGGGGTGGTATCGCGGCTGGCCTGTTCCCGCTGATCTCCAATTCCCTTTCTGGCTCCGCTCCTTTGCCTGTGTCGATTGCCTACCTACCAGCTAATATCTTGCAGGGCATGATTGCTGGCTACGCGTTCCGCCGCCTTAAAGCCCATCCCGCCCTTGTTCATGGTCGGGATTGGTCGATCTGGATTCTTTGGGGCGCTCTGGTTCCAAACGCCATCGGAGCAGCCTGGGGATCGACAATGCTAGTGGCCTTTGGTCTCGTAACGCAAGCCGCCCAGTTGATCACTTTCCTGGGCTGGTTTGTCGGCAATAGCATCCCGACGATTATCCTTGGGTCGATCATCCTCAAATTTGTTTCGCCGCTGGTTATGCGCAGCAACGCCTTCGTCAAGAAGTGGTGGGCGTAAGCAGAATCTTTCTAGTTGTGGGGCGGATGGAAGAATTTTCCATCCGCCCCGCTTCTATTTGACATTTGAGCCGGCTACCCCTATTTTCCGATATTCGTGTGGTGTGATTTGCCACAGTGAACGCCATTTTCGTCAAAGGAGTTCACTCGCCACATCGTCTCGCCCTTGGCATTAGAGAGGCTAGAATGGCAGCAATAACCCCATCTGAACCCGTTTCCACCAGTACACAAGAAATCCACACCAAAAAAATGTGGAAGACGTTGGTGGGGCACGTACCCATCTCATCCCCCTTCTACCAGTTCCATCCCGTCACCCGTTTGTACCTATTTGTTTTCCTGGGAGTCGTTCCTCTGTTTATTTTCGTCCCAGAGATAAACTTCCTACTGGTTCTGGTTAGTATGGCCCTGATGCTGTGGGGGCGGGCCGACCTTCGTGGTCTGCGTATCTATGCACCAATGGTCGTCACCGTTGCCATCTTCATGTTCACCGTTGTTATCCTTGCTCCAGGCAAAGACCCAACGTATACGCCTCTCCATATGAGCCTAATCACTATCTACTATCAGCCAGTATTCTTCACGTTCGCAGCTTACTGGCGTCTGATGGCGATGTTGTCCGGCACGATTCTTTACTTCTCCACCAATCGGGAACGAGACATGCTGGTCGCGCTGCGCGCAGTACGACTACCCTTTGTGGCTTCCTACGTGATCGGCCTATCCATTCGCGCCGCCGGGATGTTCATGGAAGATTTCCGCACCATCCGCGAAGCCGAGCAAGCACGCGGGCTTGACACTAAAGCTATGCGGATCAGCGATCAGGTCAAGCTGTATGTGATGTACCTTGTCCCTCTCTTTTCGATTGCCCTACGCCGTGCAGAAGAGATCAGTAATGCCCTATTCGCCCGTGGTTATACCGTCACAGGTCGCGTAAAGGGAGGTGGTCAACGCCGCGATTATATTCGATCACTCTATGCAATCAGAACCCGCGATGTGATCGCTATCGTGATCTTGATTTCGTTATTTGTGGGAGCGGGCATTTCTAATCTCTTCTTCAACGTTTTTGTGATTACCGACTCACCCCTGAACATCTATCTACGCGGT
The DNA here is from genome assembly GCA_024643825.1 of Chloroflexota bacterium. Lineage (GTDB taxonomy): Bacteria > Chloroflexota > Anaerolineae > Aggregatilineales > UBA3940 > JAHEME01. The sequence goes on from JAHEME010000031.1 coordinate 2,888, forward strand.
GTGCTGAATATCCCCTAGAAACTGAGGCCATCAAATGTCAGAAGTTGTTGTGATTCAGGACCTGGAGTGGAAATACTCGAACACCAAAGAATTCGCCTTGCGGGGCGTTAGCCTGGAAATCGAAGAAAATTCTTTTGTGGGGGTTGTAGGAGCTAATGAGCAGGGAAAGACAACTTTGATTTCCTGCATCAATGGCCTGATTCCCCACAGCCATCATGGTGTCTATCGTGGCTCGGTCCAGGTATTTGGCAAAGAAGTCCGCGAGCAAGATGCATTGGAACTTGCTACGAATGTGGGCATGGTTTTCGCCGATCCTGAATCCCAGTTTACCGCCATGACAGTGGAGGAGGAACTGGCTTTTGGTATGGAAAATATGGGCTTCGATCTCTCGAAAATCAGAGAGCAATTGGACTGGGTCAGCGATATTACAATGATCGGGGACTTGCTTGACAAAAGTCCCTATGATATCTCTGGTGGGCAGAAACAGCGCGTCGCCATTGCCAGCGTTTTGGCAATGAACCCACCCATCATCATCATGGACGAGCCTACGTCAATGATCGACCCTCTTGGCAAGCAATTCATCTTCAACATCCTGCGAAGACTAAAAGAGGCGAGGGAACATACGCTCATTGTGGTCGAGCACAACATTGAGCAACTGGCGTCTCTATCTGACCAGATGCTGCTGATACATGAGGGGAAAGTTGCGAGGATGGCCCCTCCAGCGGAGTTCTTTGATGATCCGGCCTATCTTGTTGAGCGTGGTATCGTCGCGCCTGAGGTTACAGAGTTTGCGTACAGACTACGGGAGCTTGGTCAGTTTTCAGCAGACATCCACTTGCCACTTGACCTGGACAACGGAATTGAGATAACAAAATCTGTATTGGATAGACAACATTCATGACAGCCCTGATAGAAGTCACCAACCTGGATTTTACGTATCCCGACGGAACGCCCGCGCTGTTCGACATCAATCTGACCATCCGCCAACAGGAGTTCATCGCGCTTATAGGTCAGAATGGCTCTGGCAAGACCACTTTTTCGAAGTGTCTGAATGGTCTGTTCAAGCCGACGACTGGTTCAGTCAACATTGAGGGTATTGATACCCGTGACAAAGGGGTCATCAAACAGATGGTGACCAAAGTTGGCTACGTCTTCCAGAACCCTGATCATCAGTTGTTCAACCAGAACGTCCACGACGAAATTGCCTATGGCCCGCGAAATATCGGATTATCAAAAGAGAAAGTAGAGGAGCAAGTCGCCGAAGCGGCCAGGGTTGCCGGAGTAAGCAAGGACATATTCTCGGAACATCCCTTCTTTCTCCCCAAAGGAGTGCGTCAGCGCGTTGCCATCGCCTCTATCCTGGCGATGCGACCCAACACTATCATTGTCGATGAACCGACTACTGGTCAGGATATGCGCCAATCAGTTGAGGTGATGAACTTCCTCAGGCGACTATGGAAGGAAGAGGGTCATACCATCATTATCATTACCCACGAAATGCGCATTGTAGCCGACTACGCAGAGCGAATCGTCGTACTGGGGAAGGGGCGCGTACTGCTGGACGACACCACGCGCAAGGTTTTCGCTAACCCTGATGTGCTGCGTGAAACATTTGTCGAGCCTCCTCAGATCACACGCCTCAGTCAATCACTATCGGAATACGGTCTGCCCCACGATGTGCTCTCTGTCGAGGAATTGGTCGCAGCTTTCAAAAAGTAGCTACCTGATTGCTATGATACATCACACTGAGCCAACCATCTCAACGGATGGCTCGGTATATTCATCCACTATGACGTGGTTTGCGCAAGACCTCCATCGCCTCGTCGGTGAACATCCGCTCTAGATCAATCATCTTCTGAGGTGCAGGTCGGGCGTACAGACCCACATGGCTGGTCTTTAACCCGCTGGCAACTACATTTTGCAGCATTCGACAGCCTGCATCAACCGGATCGATGATTGGTATGGAGAGGCGTTGCTGTACTTCTTCTACAAAGCCAGTCAGCCCGGCACAACCCAGTATCAATACTTCCGCACCGCGCTTACGAAGCGTCAGCCCGACCTGCTCCAGTCTATCAACGGTGATATCGCGGTCCTTCTCGAAGTCCAGCACGCGCATTTCCAGCGACCTGGTACCAGCATAGCGCGATTCCAAGCCGTAAGTTCGCACCATGCTATCCATCAACTCGACGGCGCGCCCCATACCTGCCAGAATGCCAAATCTGGCTCCAAGCATCAACGAAATGGACATGGACGCCTCCGCAATGCCGATGGCGGGTACGTCACAAGATTCTTTCAAGAGATAGAGACCGGGATCTCCGAAGCAAGCCAGCACCACGCCATCAGCGTCCGCATGTTTCTCCAGAAGCGGCAGCACGCACACACTTGCCAGATGGTAGTCCGTCCAGGATTCCAGCGACTCCGGCCCGGCCGGAGCCATCGCCACGACATAGGTCCAGGGAGGCGCAAAGATGCGCCCAGCAGTCTCCTCAATCTCGCCGGTCATTGAGGGGGAAGTGTTCGGATTAATGACAAGGGCTTTGGGCATCAGTCGCTCCTCATTCAGCCCGCAGACCGTCTTCAATGTCTCGCTGATGGGCTTCCTCTGGACGCCTCTCCGCTGGGCCATAGCCGCCGCCTGATGGACACAGGTCGCGTATCATCGTCCCGGCACGAACATACATATTGTCGATCTTCGAGGGCAGCAGTCGGCCATTTTCCTCATCAGGCTCGAAGATCATGACACCGCCTGTCGCGCCATCCTCGCCACCCTTGAGACCCCACGGCGCGTGACGAAATCCATCACCCTCAACGGAGACAAAGCCATCCGTCAGAATGCGTGTGTCGCGCAGAGGGCCGTAGCCACCACGCCACTGACCAGTCCCTGCGCTATCCTCGCGCAGTTCGTAGCGTTCTACACGTAGGGGGTAATGAGTCTCAATGTCCTCGATGGGATTGTTTTTAGTATTCGCGTAGAGAACGTCAACGGCATCGTGCCCGTCCTGACCCTGCATGCCGCCATACGCACCCTCGGTTACATCCATGTAGATCCAGGATTCCCCATCCTGCTGACCTGCAAACGTCACGGCTTTTGTAGTTGAGCAACCCGCGCAGACACGTTCAGGCAGAATGTCCTGTAGGGCACGAACTACTAGATTCGCGACCATTTGCCCTCCGCAGAAACGCCCAATGGTTGGTGCTGGGAAGGTCGGGTTGACGATGGAACCCTCTGGCGCGACGATGGTCATAGGTCGGAACATGCCGGCGTTATGCGGCAGATTCGGGAACTCGGTCTCCGGCAGCATCAGCATTCTCAATGTGAGAAGAACAGCCATATCCGTCGTGCCCTGAAATGGCATATTGATGGGCGCATGGTCGAGTTGCGGGGCACTGCCTGTCAGGTCAATAGTCATCTTGTCATCCCGCACATCTAGAGTGACCACGATCTTGATATCCACCTCCCCGCTATCCTCGTACCCATCCAGATAACCTGTTGCACTGTATCGCCCATCGGGCAGTTCGCGGATAGCCTCACGCATTTGGAATTCTGCTGCGTCCAGTAAGCGGGCGGTTGCGGCCCGCAGCCTTTTTATGCCGTAGCGCTGCAGTATCCGCTCAAAACCCCGTTGTCCCCACCGACAGGCGGCGACCTGTGCGCGCAAGTCGCCGGAGACCAGCCCCGGCATACGGACATTGCTGTCGATAAGCCGCCACGCGGCAGGGATTGCCTTGCCACCCTGTTCCACAGGGTAGGCCAGCAGCCGAATCCCCTCGCTGAAGGTGTCGTGTGCTTTGATGATGCATGTGCCGGGCACTGCCGCCCCGATATCAACGTGATGGGCTGCTGTCCCTACAAAGCCAAACAGTTCTCCATCCGCCATCAAGGGCGCGATAGCCCCGATGTCCGGGCTGTGTGTGGCTCCGCGATAGGGATCATTGTGAAGGTACACTGCGCTTGGATCAAGCGCCTCGCCATACTCGGATAAGGTATCAACCACCCCCTGGCAATAGCCAGCCAGCGGCCCCATCTGTAAAGGGGTGGTCTCTGCCTCGGCCAGCAACTCAAATCCAGACGAGACGATAGCCGCCCCATAGTCATCCGACTCCCGGATGAGTGAAGAGTACGCCGCGCGCTTCAGACGGTGGCCTACTTCACGTGCCAGCGTGGTCAGCGCTCCATAGATGACCTGATCCTGAAGAGTCAATTCCCCTGTTAAGGGATCCCCGCTTCTTAATTCATCGCTCATGGTGTCGAATCCTCAGATAGCCATTGGTGGTGACCTCTGCTTGCCAACCTGTAGGAACAAAGATGGTAGCATCCTGTTCCAGAATGATGTGGGGGCCATTAAGCATTGCGCCAGGCGATAGGGTGCGTCTATGGACAGTTACTGCTTCCGTCTGCGCAGGAATGCGGTCCAGCGCCCCAGTGCGCTCAGGTCGCAATTCCCATAGTTTGTGCGTCTCGGTTTCGTCATGGGCACCGCCTGAGGTTGGGAACGCCCACTGGTCCGCGGGCACTTCCCAAGCCACACGTAGCTCCACCCATTCGATGGGAGCGTGAGGAATAGAAAACCCATACTCATGTTCATGAGCCTCATGGAATTGAAGAGCCATCCCCTCAAGATCAGCCGGATCAACAACCGTAATCTCTACTTCAAACCCTTGCCCCAGATACCTTAGTGCCGCCGCCTGCCGGAATTCCGCGCCCACTGGCGGTGCTTGGGATAGTTTTCTATAGGCTGTTTCAAACAGATTTACAGCTTCTCCCGGCTTAATCTCCTGAATCAGCTTCAGCACTGTCAATGTAGCCTCACGACGGTCGGGGGCGACGAGCAACCCCCACGCGGCCAATAGGCCGGGCCGCGGCGGGATGATGACCTCTGCAAGTTCCAGCGTCTCTGCAACCCCACAGGCTACGAGTGGCCCCGCTCCCCCCGCAGCCACTAACGCGAGTTCATTCGGGTCTAGGCCACGCGCTACGGTGCGCTCTCGGATAGCAAAGGCAATATTAGCCTCAGTCAGAGCCAGAACCTCGAGAGCAGCGTGAATCACACCTTCGCCAGCAGTCTGGAATGCGCGAGCAAAGGCTGTGTGTGCCAGATGTGACTGTATCTGCATCTGCCCGCCCAGCAATACCGATGACGGCAGACGGCCCACTACGACAGCCGCATCGGTAACGGTGGGTTGTGTTCCTCCGTTCCCATAACAGGCCGGGCCAGGCTGCGCCCCTGCCGAGTGAGGGCCCACATGGAGCGTTCCAAACTCATCGCGGTATACCAGCGATCCGCCACCCGCCCCGATGGAGTGCAGATCGAGCATGGGAATCTGGAGCCGGTAGCCACCCACCTTCCGTTCTTCTTGTGGCGCTTCGTGCAGCCGCCCGGCGCGCACAACGACTATGTCTGAACTGGTGCCGCCCACATCCAACCCAACCAGATTCGGCAGATCAAAGTCTTGTGACACACGTGCCACCGCATTGCCTGCGGCAGCAGGCCCCGATAACGCCAAACGGATCGGCGTACGCCGCAAATCGCCGAAGACCGCTTCAGTTGCCATGTCTATTTCCTCTAGACCACCGTTGCTCGTCATCAGCGTTAGTTGGATGGAAGTCCACCGTTTGTTAATCTCTCTGGCTAGGTCAGCCAGATACGCCGCAGCTGCCGGTGCAACCCGTGCGTTCCACACTGTTGTCAGAAAACGTTCGTACTCCCTGAAGCGTGGCGATACTTCGCTGGAAGTCGAAACAAAGATTTTGGGAGCTTCTTCCTGAATCCATTGGGCGGCTTTACGTTCGTGGTCTGGATACAGGTAGGAGTGTAAGAAGCCAACCGCGATAGCCTCAACCCCTTCGCTGGCTAGCTCGGCACTTTGCTGTCTTACAACGCCTTCGTCCACGGCTACGATGACTTCCCCGGAAGCGCCTACACGTTCTGGAACAGTGCGGCGCCACTTGCGTGGAGATGGAGGGTAGTGTTGCTGAGGTATCTCCTGTTGAATCGCATAGGTCAACGGGCGTTCATGTCGCCCAATATGTATGATATCTCGCATGCCATCACTGGTGATAAACCCGGTCCGAGCGCCTTTGCGTTCCAGAATCATGTTTGTGACCAATGTGGTGCCATGCAGAAAACGAGCAGGTTTTTCCTCCAATCCTAAGGCCTCCACAGCGGCCAGTACCGCCTGACCGGGATTCTCGGGATTCGAAGGGACCTTCGCAATGCGTATCCCTTCAGACGAAACAGCCACAGCATCTGTGAATGTCCCGCCAATATCCACACCGATCCTTATATCTGACGCCACGTTTTCATCCTCATGTTCAACACGTTACAGTGTGACTCTGATTATACACTTAGACCTTACGCGTTTGCTGTGATCACTCACCTACAATCTGAACCCTCACGATCCTCTCGCGCGCGCGGACCTGATCGAAATCAGCGAAATAGATGCGGCCGAATTCTCCAAGCACCATTGCGCTATCAATTACCGGGATGGACTGTGAGCGCCCCATGATGACACTTCGCAAATGCGCGTCTGTGTTTAACGACCATTGAGGGAGCTCGTCCCTGCCAGCCGCTACCTCAATATGTTTCGGGCCGGGATGAAGATACTGGCCCTCGGTCCGGCAGGTGGGGATCAGGCGCTCAAGCACGTTTACCAAATCCTGCATCAGCAGTTCGGTTCCCCAATAGTTGACATCGTCGGATGCTTCCTGAATCAAAACGCTGCACGTGGTATGCTGCGAAAATACCAGCAGGATTCCGTTCTTTATAGCCGAGCTTTTCAAAGCCATCTCCACTTCCGCAGTCACATCCTGGAAAGTTGGCCTTCTGTCCGATTGAATTTTGAAAGACTCCTGATAGACCGACATGCCGTACCTCCGGGCTTAATGTGTATTATCCCACGCTTCGCGCGCGGATCTGATCATTTCTTCCAGCATTGCAAAAGGTTCCTTCGCCTTAATGATTCCGCTGGTGGAGCCCGTGCCCTGAGCCCCAGCCGCCATAACATCATACACGTCACGGCCGCAACTGATCCCCGCCCCGTGAAGCACGCGTATTTCTGGGTTGATATCCCAAACGGCGCGATTAATCCTTGCGATGACGTGTTGATCGTCCTCGCTGCGCGTGCCAACACCGATCAGTTCCGGGGCTTCGGCGATAATGATATTGGGCTGCATTTTCGCAATGACGACCGCATCTTCAAGATTATCGGCGCAAACCATCGTGGCGAGTCCCACTTCATCGGCCCGTTTCATGGTTCGCTTTAACTCGTGCATCGTCAATCGTTTCTCGACATGGTTCAGCAGAACGCCCACCGCCCCGGCCGCCTTGATTGCCTCTGGAAGAACAGAGCCAATTCCTCTGCCGGCTACGAGCGAATCCATGTGCTGAGCGAAAATCAACACACGTTCCATCTCGTGCGCCAGTAGCGTTATGTCCACATACTGTGGGGTAAAGATAATCTGAACATCATACTTCTTACTCATTGCGTCGGCATGCTTTGCAATCGCGAGCGCATCCCTACCGTACAAATAAGCCTTGGGGCCTATTTCAAAGAATGGAGGGACGATCGTAAGTCCCTTATGCATAGAGGAGTTCTCCTTTATCGTCGCCAAACATACATAAATGACTGGGACAAAAGCTGCCAAACGCCTCCCCGATTACACACTGATGGGTAGGATGCAATGTTGCGCGGAAACAGACACGCTGTTTTTCTATACGACCAGAACTTGCACACCGAGGTCGATCATGGATTGAACAAAGTCGGGCGGCGCACTCGTGTCGGTAATCAAGATGTGGATCGAATTCAGCGCCTTGATCGGAACAAAACCGACGCGGCCGATCTTGCTGCTGTCTGTCACCAGAATGACTTCGCGCGAATGTTCAGCCATATTTCGATCCACTTCCGCCATCAGAATATTGGCAGTGGTCGCGCCACTGCCCAGCGTGAGTCCATCGGCCCCAAGGAAGACTTTGTCGGCCGTCAATTCCTGAAGCTGCACCAGCGTTTGGGGTCCGACCGTGGCCTGATAATCCGGGAGATAAAGCCCGCCGAGGATGGTTAGATTTGGCGACGGCCAGGTTAGCACCTCCTGAGCGATTGGCTGGGAATTGGTCACCAGTGTGACCATATTACTGTTCCGTAGGGCGGATGGGATGTGGCGGACAACCTGCAAGGTGGTGGTGCCTGAATCCAGCAGGACGATGTCCTTGGGCTTGATCAACTCTGCCGCCGCCCTGCCGATCCGCTCTTTGGCGCTGATGTGCAAGTCCTTCTTTTCAGCGAATGAATCCGTGCGCGAATTACCGGGTATCGGGATGGCGCCTCCATGGATGCGCTTCAAACGACCGCCCTCTTCCAACAGGTTCAGGTCACGACGTATGGACGTTTCAGTGATGTTGAACTGCCTAACCAGATCCGCAACCAGGACTTTGCCGTTCTCCAATACCATTTGCGCGATCTGCGATCTGCGTTCAGCAGCGCTTAGATCTACCATGGCTTCATCTCCGCCGACTGAGTGGTTGGATTTCCATCCATTCTACATGATATGATGCACACCTTGCGGGTTAGATCTCGACCACATCCAGACCCTGCATTTGAGCATAGGTCTTGATCGGGTCTGCTAAATGCCCATATGCGAGCGCCATGTGATGGGGCGAACCCGCCCTACACCACGCGTCGCACCATTCGCGGATCGGCAGGCTGTTGGGTTTGAACAGCATTTGTGGCGCGGCGACCGGACGCGGCTTGATCGCGATCGACTCGCCCTCGGCGATATTGAGCCGCCAGCGCCCGCCCACATTGACGAGAGCCAGGTTGGTGACGGGCCCTGGAGCGTACGCGTATTCAAACCCGGCACCGAAACCGTTCACACCCTGATAGTAGATGCTGTGCTTGATCGCCACGTCCGAAGGTTTGGCAGCCATCGCCGGGTTGCCATGTCCATCGTGCGACAAAATCATAGCATCGCGCTTAAAGTCTATGACGTAGTTTTCGAGGAAAGTCGCCTGGCCCGCCAGTTCCTGAAGGAGGAGCATCGCAGTCAAAGTCGTGATATCCGCCTCGGTCGAGCACGGGAAACCGATCTCGCACAAGCGGCCCGTCCCGTAGGAGGGGATTATTCCAACACGCGGGTCGGTCAACCAGACCTGATCAAACGTGGCCATTGCGTCGAATTTGCCGTCGCGTGTAACTTTTTCCAGCGCCAGCGCGAGCCTGCACGAGCGTTCGAACAGCGCCGCATCCATGTCAATCTTATGGCGACCGCTCTCTTTCTCGACCAACGCCTTGACTTCGGCATCGGTGATCTCGCCCATCGCGACCGAGACCTTTTCTGGCTCCAAGGGCCAGCAGATCGGCCCGACAAATTGCCGCAGGCTGAGCTGGTCCACCATCAGGTCAGTCATACCTTCAAAGGCATGTCCCACGATTGCGATGCGCGCGTTCTTCAAGCGCCGCATAATGCCAGCCGCAGCGATGTATTCTGCAAGTTTCTTGTGGCCTTCGGGGTCGTCGGTCATTGAGGTGACCATCCAGAAAGGCCGCCCCATGCGAAGCAGACCGGAGGTCATTTCCGGCACACCTGCCATGCCGGAGTTGAGCATGATCACATCGAAGTCGGCATCCTCCGGCAGGAATTCGATCCCCTGGGTATTCCAAACGAGAACCGGAGCGGTCGTATTCAGGAAACAACGGGCAGGCACAGCGCCTTTGGTGTAAGCCACTTCCACGGCAATGATCAAATCCACGCCGGCGGCGTT
>JAHEME010000500.1 GCA_024643825.1 Chloroflexota bacterium
GACCTCGCCATACTGAACTTCGCGCGTGTCTTCCAGAATTTCCACCAGCGGGCGACCATCCATTTCGCCGGGAACTTCCAGCCCCATGATGTGCATCGCGGTGGGAGCCAGATCCATGATGTGCGCCCGTTCGATCCGAACGCCCTTCTTGATCCCCGCGCCACTGGCGATGAAGATACCCTCACTGCGGTGGCAGCCAGAGTCCCCCCGAATCTGCTGCGTGAACAATTCCGGGCTGGAAGCGAACAGGGGGAACGCGATGCAGTTGTAACCATCCAGTACAACCTGAATATCCGGCCCCTGTTCGGCGAATTCACCGATGAACTCACCTTCGCGTGTCACGATCTTGTCGATAATGGGCTTCCCCGTCAGGGGATGGCGCAGTGTATCGAGCGCCTGCACGATCTTCTCACGTACTTCCGCGACTTCGCCACCTGGCTCTACGCTGCCATTCGGGTGAAGCCCCTTTGTATTCACGTAAATTTGCCCGACGTGCCCCATCGAATAGGCCTGGGTGCGTTCCCAATCAACATCCTCATACGAAAGGAACTTCCCCACAACCGCATTGCGCGACTGGCGAGAGACTTTCGTGGTGATGTTCTGCAATCCTAACTTCTCCAACCACTTGTAGATTCTCGCCGGGGAGATTCCTCGCCAGAACATCCATGCCTTGATCTGTGTCAGCAGGTTGCGCTTAAGCTGCATCAGCCCATGCTGAAGCAGCAGTACATTGAGATTGACCGTGTAGTGCAGCGCCCCGAACCCATGATCCGACATCACGATCACCGCCGTATCAGAGGGGGCCGCCGCCAGCAGTTTGCCGACCTGCTCATCCACCAGCACATAGAGATCGCGCAGAGCGTGTTTGATCTCCTCTGGCGCATCAGGATCATAGAACGGGTGAGATGGGTCAGTCTGATGCCAGAACGCATGCGACCCCGTATCCGTGGCCCCGAAGACAACCATCAGGAAGTCCCACGCTTCCTCTTTCGCCAGAGCCTCAGCGTAACGTCCATGCGATTCTGTGACGGCACGCAGCTCCTCGATAAAGGGGAGTTCCTCCCCACGCTTGTACTGAACCTCCGGCGTCACCCAGTACCGCCCCAGCGTATCCTGATACCGTTGGATCAAATCGTCAGGATAGCAAATGTTCCCCTGATTCGGGGAAAGCAGCCCGGTGATCATAAACCCATTCAGAGGCTTGGGAGGGTAGGTAACAGGCACATTGATCACGCCCGCCTTCAGCCCGGCGGACGAGAAACGTTCCCACATCGTTGGCTGCTGGATCGACGTGGCGTTCACCATGTCGTAGCCAGTCCCTTTGGGGCGGATGAAGTCGAAGACGCTGTGCTTGCCGGGGTTCACCCCGGTCATGAACGTCGGCCAGGCGGGGGAGGTCACGGGCGGGAAGGTAGACATCAGGTCACTGACGGAACCCTCGTCCATCAACCGCTTGAGATTTGGCAGGAGTCCTTCTTCCACCCAGGGGCGAATCAGTGAAAAGGTTCCCCCATCGAGGCCGATGATCAGTAAATGTTTAGGTTGCATGCTACATTCCATCCATGAAGATTTGAGAGATTAGAGTTGGTCGCTTTCCGGTGTGGCTTCCGGCACAGACATGCGTCTCAGCCCCATGACAACGGATACTACTCCACCGAGAAGACCCGCCCCAAACCGCAGCAGGTTGAAAGCCAGAGCCATGGCAATCGCTTGATCCGCAGAAACCCCAACCAGCCCAAATAGCACCTGATAGGTATACTCTCGCACACCCAGCCCGTTGAAGGAAAGCGGCAGCAAATTGATCACAGTGATGATCGGGGTATAGATCGCATAATAGCCAATGCCGAGCGGGATCGCCAGTGCTAGGCCCACCAGAAAATTATCGAGTATCGAAAATAGGGTAAACGGGATCGAGGCCAGAAACCCGATCCCCAGTGTTTTGGGGGTATAGGTCTTCAACGCCTCATGCAGGCTGACTAGGCGCGGGTGCAGCACAATCTTGCGCAGAAAAGTAACCCGGTCGCCAATCCATTGAAGGATATCCAGCCTCAGGAACCACGTCCCCAGGATAATCCCCGCACACAGAATGGCGATCCCCCAGGCAGCTTGCATCGGGACGAGATCAGGACGGAAGGCAATCACAATCAACCCGATCACACCCGTTGCCAGCAAGCCCACAATCCGCTCCGCGACTACCGACATCACCGCCGCCGCCCCATTGCGCGTCATGCGCCGTAGTTCGATGGCTTTGACGACATCCCCCCCGAAGCCGCTGGGCAGAAAGCTGTTCCAGAAGAACCCGATCATGTACAACCAGAACAAATCCAGCACCGTGACCTTCACGCCAAGCGGTGTCAGCAGCACCTGCCACCGCAGCGCCCGCGCCGCCAGCGACGCCAGTAAGACGATCCCGGCTAACGCATACAAACCGGCGTCCATGTGGGAGAGTTCCGAAAAGACTTCCTGTAGACCAACCTTGTTCAGCAGATAGGCGAGAATCGCCGCACTGAAGACGATCTGCGCGATACCCACCCAGCGCCGATCCTTCCGGGGTTTTGCATCCTGAGGTTGCTCAGTTGGGGTCAATTGGGCCGCCGCGAGTTTCGAGCACCCATTCCTCGTACCTCTGAATGGTCCCTAACTACCCTCTGCACCACATAGATCGGCTTATCCTGCGATTCATGGTAGGTGCGGACGAGTAGTTCGGTTGTGAGGCCCAACAGGATGGATTGCACGCCTAGAATAAAAAAGGTCGCTGCCAGTTGCGGCAGTGGGGTATTGATCAACGACGCATCCCGCACGATCTTGTTGAGCAGGGCGAGCCCCAGCGCACCAACGCTAGTCAGGATCATGATCACGCCTACGCCGCCAAACAGATACATAGGCGTGGTACGGTAGCTCAACAGAAACTTGACCGTGATCAGGTCGAGAACCACTTTGAACGTGCGCATCAGCCCGTAATTGCTCTTCCCGTGCAGCCGCGCCCGGTGATTCACCTCGACTTCCTTGATGCGCGCACCCGCTGCCGCCGCAAACACCGGGATGAATCGGTGCATTTCACCGTACAGCCGCACTTCATCCATCACTTCTCGCCGATACGCCTTCAGCGTACAGCCATAGTCATGCAGATGAACACCCGTCACCTGCGAGATCAGCCAATTTGCTGACATGGAGGGAATGCGCCGCGTGATAAACTTATCCTTGCGCCGCCGCCGCCACCCGCTGACAACATCATTGCCCTGATTGATCTCATCCAACAGCATCGCAATGTCGGCGGGATCATTCTGCATATCGGCATCCATAAGCACAATGATGTCGCCGCGCGCATGATCAATCCCGGCAGCGATAGCCGCTGTCTGC
>JAHEME010000501.1 GCA_024643825.1 Chloroflexota bacterium
ATCCCAGCCGAACGCTTCCTGATAGAACTTCACCATTCGGGGGAAGTCATTCACTGCCAATATGACACCAGCCAATTGTACGTTGTCCATAGCTCTAGTGTATCACAGGATCGCCCGGTTGGTTACTGGATTTTTGGTAATCGATGCACGTCACTTGAGCTTTGTCGCGTTCCTGTGTACGCTCGTTTACGGAGGAGACCCCGTCATGTTCACTTTGCGCCGTTACACCCCTGCGGATCGAGAAGCCGTCGAGCATTTGCATGTGCATGCCATGCAGCAAACCGGGGCCTATCTGGGTCGCGGCCCCTGGGACGACGATGTATATGCCATCGAAGAATCCTACCTCAACAATCAGGGAGAATTCCTCATTGGCGAATTGGATAGCGTCTTCGTTGCTATGGGGGCCTTGCGCCGCACCACGCCGGAGCGCGCAGAGATCAAACGGATGCGCGTTCTCCCTGACTATCAGGGGCGGGGCTTTGGGCAGATCATCCTGACCGAACTAGAATCCCGCGCCCGCGAGTTGGGGTATAAGACTCTGCATCTTGATACGGGCGTCGTGCAGGTTCCCGCCCAGAAGCTCTACGAGAAGAATGGCTACCGCAGAGTTAGCACAGATCACTTTGGCGCTGTCGATGTGATCCTGTATGAGAAGCAGTTGGAGTAGCCGCAATTGTGTATCGTGATATGCGGAAGTCGATAGATCACTGCTTCGCGCCCATGCGCCAATTTACGATGTAGCTGGTCGGGTCAACATCCTTCTCGATCAGCACAGCGCGTGAACGTCCGCCGCCCAGTTCCGGCCCGATCACACCGATCTGGAACAGCGCATCCACAATACGCCCGGCGCGTGGGTAGCCGATATTCAATCGACGTTGCAGCAAAGACGCCGAAACCTCACCGTCTTGCAGGCAGATGCGAATCGCGTCCTCCAGCATAGCATCCGTCTCGTCGAGCATCGCGGCGCGGGTGAGTGCGCGTTCCCACGGTGGGGTTCCGTCGTCGTCTTCATCCACCCAGGTATCCCGCCAGAACTCGACGACATGCTCCATCTCGCGGTCACTCACAAAGCAGCCCTGCAAACGAACCGGGCCTGCTGCGTCGGAACCCTGATACAACATGTCGCCGCGTCCGATCAGGTCTTCCGCGCCCACGCTGTCGATGATCACACGCGAGTCGATGCCTGACGGTACCGCGAAAGCGATTCTCGACGGGAAGTTGGCTTTGATCAGCCCGGTGACAATATCGGTGCTGGGGCGCTGAGTCGCCACGATCAGGTGAATGCCCGTTGCGCGCGCCATTTGCGCCAGCCGCGTGATCAGATGTTCGGTTTCGTCTGGATATTCGGTCATTAGTTCGGCGAGTTCGTCGATCATCACCACGATGTACGGCAGTCGATCCTTCTTGCGCCGCCCGTGATTGTATACGTTGATATTTCGTGCTTGCGCCTGCTCCATCAGCCGGTAACGCCGATCCATCTCGCGTGTGATCCAGCGCAGCACCCCGATGATCCGTTCGAGTTCCACTTCGACGCGCCCTAATACATGGGGCAGACCGTTGAAACGCACCAGTTCCACCATCTTGGGGTCGAGCATGATCAGCCGCAGGTTATCGGGACGATTGTTGGCGACGAGGCAGGTAGCGATGCTGGTGATGCACACTGACTTCCCCGAACCTGTCGTCCCACCGATCAGCATGTGCGGCATTGTCGCCAGGTCTACCGCGAATGGTCTCCCATCGACCTCCCGCCCCAGTGCAATCGCCAGCGGCGACCGCACTTTGTAGAACTGCTCGGACTCGATCACCGGGCGCAGGGAGACCACCCCCGGCTGCGAATTCGGAACCTCTACGCCGATATAGTTTGTTCCTGGAACCGGGGCCTGAATACGCACGCGCGAGGCCGCCAGCGCCAGCGCCAGGTCGCTCCCCAACGAGGCCACCCGCGTCACACGCACACGCTGGATGATCTTCTTGCCGTCCTTCTCGATCTCGGTGAAGGGTTGTACTGCATACTGCGTGACCGTTGGCCCCGATTTCACGCCAACGACCTGTACCTTCATCCCGAAGTCTTCGACCGCTTCTTCGATGATCTGCGCATTGACGTTGATTTCCATCTCGGCAGGTCGCTCGAAATCGGATATTTCCAGCATCTCCAGCGGGGGCAGACCGTCCTCTCGCTTCCCGACCTTCTTTCGATCCGGGAGGTCGTGTACTTTGAAGCGGAAGTTGACTTCATTGCGCAGCGTTTTCGCGCGTTCTTCGGGGGTGAGGCGGTCGCGCCTGCGGAACAATTCGCGCGTGTCCGGTTCCTTCTGCCGCTGCACCGTTACCGCCCCGGAACCCGTCGCCCCGGTCACTAGAGAAGGTCTTCCCGGCAGCGGCGGCAGTTCGACCATCATCCCGCCGTCGACTCCCGTCATCATTTTGGCGGTGGCGGCAGCTCGGCGGGAGGCTGTCATCGCCTGGAAAGGCGAGGCCATCCGCAACGCGCGGGCTTGCGCGGCAGCGATCTGCGCCTCGCGCATCATGACGGCATCGAGCCGCTGGGCATAGCCCGTGAAGTGCGCCTCGAGGCGATCCAGCGCGCCCATAATCTGCGTGCGGCTCACGCCGATCATCATGGCGACGCTGAGGGCCAGCAATCCGAGCAGCACCGCTCCGGTGATCACATCTCCCAGCAGGGCGTGAAGTAGTTCCTGGATCGCCCAGCCTACGATGCCGCCGCCGCGCCCTTCAAAAGCCTGCGCGAAGGCTTCGATGCTGCCATCCCCCCCGGCGGTGGCCCGGATCAGCGCATGGATATACGCCAGCAGGAAGACAAATACAAGTTCCCCGGCAATCACCCGCCACCAGTTGAGGTGTACCTCGACGTTCACCTTGGGCAGCAGCATGATCGCGCCCGCCGCGAGGATCACAGCGGAGACGATGTACGAGCCAACGCCAACCGCCTGCCGCAGGGCCTCCGACCACGTAGACCCCAGTGCCCCGCTGGAAGGACTCAATAATGTGAAGAATGAGAGCAATCCGATCCCGACCAGCGCAAAGGCTGCGATTTCATCGGCATACGGCGGCATCTCTTTTTGAATGCGCTTCACCCATGCGGGTTCTGCCGCCGATTTGCTCGATGGGCGGGCCTTGACCTTCACCCCCTGCACCGCTGGCAGCGAGCGCATGGCGGAATTGCGCATCCGCACGGTGGCATTGACGTTGCCGTCGAAGCTGGCTGACCCCGGTTTTCCCGGCGATCGGGCCGCCCCAGGACGGGAGGGTGAACGGCCTGCCCCCGGTCGGCTGGGGGATCGGCTGGCTCCCGGTTTGCTGGGCGAACGTGAACTGCCGGGCCGCGATGGGG
>JAHEME010000502.1:0-2009 GCA_024643825.1 Chloroflexota bacterium
CCGTGTTCTGCACCGCATACGAGATCGCCGGGGTGGGCGCATCAGAGGCTGCGAGGAGGGTCTTGATCCCGTTGCCCGCCATGACGCGCGCTACCTCCGAGCCGTAGCGGTCAGAGAGGAATCGGGTATCGTGCCCTACGACGACGTGTGTCTCGCCCTCTCCGTTTTCTTCCAGCACCATATCGGCGATGGCCTGAGCCAGCAGCCGCAGATTGGCAAAGGTAAAGGTCTCCGAGATGACGGCGCGCCAGCCGTCGGTACCGAATGAGATAGACATGATCCCTCGTTAGTGTAATGGGTGATGAGTCATGAGTGAGGAGGAAAGAGTAACGCAGGTGAGGCATTCCGTCGATAGGAACACCGCTGCCGGAGGGAAATCGCAGAGTGGTGAATCGAACGAAAGGTGCGATACGATCAGCGACGACAGAAACGAATAGGAGGCGATATGCAGCAGGCCATCACAGGTGACGAGGTTCGCGCCGTTCGTTGGGCGGAACCCGGATTGGCGTGGGGGCTGGTTCCGACGATGGGCGCGCTGCACGAGGGACATTTATCCTTGGTGCGGGCGGCCCGCGCCGCCAATGATCGAGTAGGCGTCAGCATCTTCGTCAATCCGACGCAGTTCAACAACCCCGAAGACCTGATCAAGTATCCTCGTAACGTGGAGGTCGATCTCGCCTTGCTCCGTGAAGAAGGCGTTGATCTGGTGTGGCTGCCGCGCGTCGAGGATGTGTACCCGCCCGGCTTCCAGACGACCGTGAGCCTGGCGCACGTCACCCAGCCATTGGAAGGTGCATCACGGCCCGGCCACTTTGACGGGGTAGCGACGGTGGTCGCTAAGCTGTTCAATGTATTCCAGCCGATGCGGGCCTACTTCGGGCAGAAGGATGCCCAGCAAGTTGCGATGATTCAACAGATGGTGCGCGATCTGAACTTCAACCTGGAGATCGTCGTAGGGCCGATTGTGCGAGAGGTGGATGGGCTGGCGATGTCCAGCCGCAACGTGCGCCTGACCCCCGAACAGCGGGCCGCCGCGCCTGTGCTCTACAGCGCGCTCTCCTCTGCCTGCGCCGCCTGGGAGTCGGGAGGTCGGTCGCCGGACGATCTCCGCCGCGTGATGACCGACGCGCTCAATGCAGAGCCGCTGGCGCGCGTGGACTATATCAGCGTAGCCGACCCGGTGACGCTGGTCGAACTCGAAGATTCCGCCAAACGCGCCCTGCTGAGTATGGCGGTGTACTTCGGAGAGGTGCGGCTGATCGACAATATGGTGGTGGAATGAACCGTACCATCACAGGGTTATCAGGCTTGGCGCGGCGTGCTCCATGGATCGCGCTGGGGTTGCTGGTACTGGTGGTGGCGCTCGGCGCAGCAGTGGGGTGGCTCCAGTTCCAGACCTTCGCGGAAGGCAGATCAGGGCTGTATCCACTGAACGCACTCTACTATCACCTGACGCCGACCCTCGGCTGGCTGACGCTGGGCGGCGCGCTGGCTTCGCTGCTGATCAGTGTGGTAGTGCGAGGGCAGCCGGAGCGCCCTGCTCGCCACTATGTACTCGCCTCCGCCATACTGACGATGACCCTCATCGCGAGCCTGTTCGCTGAATTCCCGGCGCTCGTCCACACATGGTACGAACTGGATCGCACCTCCTCAGAGGGGCACACGTATATCCTTGTCATTGATGTGGTGCGCATCAATTATGAGGCAGTGGTATACGAGTGCGACCGGATCGGCCTGGTGTGCAAGGGTATCTATCAGAGTACCAACTATTCGGACAGCGAGCTTGCCGGGGCGACGCTCCGCGCGGGGCTGGTGGGTGATACCTTCGCGGTGCAGGTGTGTATCGAATCGGGATGCAATGTGATCGATGAGGTAGAAGTTCCATGATCGCAGCGTTGCATCTCAACGCGCATCGACGGTGTGGATCAGAGGCTGCGGTCGATTGCGGCTGCGATGCGCTGTACGTGCGTCACCATCGCGGCGAAACGCTCCGGGGTCAGGCTCTGACG
>JAHEME010000502.1:2019-2886 GCA_024643825.1 Chloroflexota bacterium
CCCATCCGATAACGCCTCGCCGGGATTCGGATGTACTTCGATGATCAGACCATCGGCTCCCGCAGCGATGGCGCTGCGGGCAATCGCTTCGACGTACTCCCACTTGCCGACGGCATGCGACGGATCGGCGATCACGGGGAGGTGCGTCAGCGACTTGAGCACCGGGATCGCGTTGACATCGAAGGTGTTGCGCGTGGCGGTCTCAAAGGTGCGGATTCCGCGTTCGCAGACCATCACGCGCGTATTGCCATGTGACATGATGTATTCTGCCGCCATCAGCAGTTCCTCGATGGTGCTGCTCATCCCGCGCTTGAGCAGGATCGGGTGTTGGCTGGCTCCTACCGCGTGCAGCAGAGCGAAGTTCTGCATGTTGCGTGCGCCGATCTGAAGCACATCAGCGTACTGGGCCACCAGCGGGACGAGGCCGGTATCCAGCACTTCGGTCACGATGGGCAGACCCGTGCGTTCGCGGGCTTCCGCTAACCACTGAAGCCCTTGCTCGCCGTGCCCCTGAAAGCTGTAGGGCGATGAGCGTGGCTTGAAGGCTCCACCCCGCAAAGCAACCGCCCCCGCTTCCTTTACTGCACAGGCAGTTTCGATGATCTGTT
Source organism: Chloroflexota bacterium (assembly GCA_024643825.1). Taxonomy (GTDB): domain Bacteria; phylum Chloroflexota; class Anaerolineae; order Aggregatilineales; family UBA3940; genus JAHEME01. The sequence continues at coordinate 2,628 of JAHEME010000502.1, forward strand.
CCCGGCTTTCAACAGAACACGGTCCAGCGATGACGGCGATCTCCCTGCCTCCAACCTGCATCCCATTCAACGGAATCAGGGTATCCGCCGGGTGAAATTCGCGGCTGGCCCGCTTATAAGGGACGCTGACCCGCATCACATGATCAACCCCGTCGAGCGTGTTGTAGTCCTCTTCACGCAATGGAGTTCCGCCCTGCCCGACGATACCGATCAGCGTGCGGTCGCCGCTTTCGGAGAGATGCGGCTCGTAGCCGTTAGC
>JAHEME010000502.1:2896-3345 GCA_024643825.1 Chloroflexota bacterium
GCGGTGATTTTCGCTACCACGGTAGAGACTTCTCTGGTGGTGGCGGCTGGTTTCATGACGATGAGCATAGAATTCCCTGGGTTACTTGATCAGGCAAACGCCTGATTGAAGAACTCGACAATGGTTGCATACAGGCGACGCTGGTTGATGGGTTTGTAGATTCCATGACCCTCATCTTCAAACACCAGCACATCATGCGGAATCCTGTGCTCGTTAAGGCGCACCACCACATCGGTGAGGTTCTGCGGTGTGACGTTCGGATCAACCCCGCCCTGCACGATCAGCAGCTTGCCGCGAATATCCTGCACAAAGTGGATCGGGGAACGCTCGTAATATCGATTCGGGGCCTGCTGTGGCGTCCCACCCATCATGTCTTCGCTGTAGGGCCGCAGATCGGGGCGTGTAGTCTCGTAGTCCACGACCAGATCGGTCATCCCGCACACTGGAAC
>JAHEME010000503.1 GCA_024643825.1 Chloroflexota bacterium
GGCGCACAAGCAGGTACGCTGGTACGCCAGTTCATCCTGCGAACGCGCGACTTCTGGACCTCGGTAGCACTGTACGAAATTGGGGAGGAGGTGATGAAGACGGAGATCGACATTACTGACGCGTAGCGCACTCCGGCTTGGCGGCGATCTGGACATCGCTGCCGGGCGGCGGCAAATCAACCGGAGGCGCATGCGTGCCGCCACGGAAAACACACAAGGCCAGTATAGCACAATTCAGGAGATCAGGCGGGCTGGACCCCCGCCAACCCATCATGGAAAACACACACAAACGCGCACTTCGCATTGTGGGCGAAGTGTTCTCGCAACTCTTGAACGTCCCGATCCTCTCCGGGGCGCTGATCACGTTTCTCTTCCTCCGGCTGCCTACGACGATCCCCAACCGGATCGGGGGGTTCAGCTACGCACTGTTGTTCCTCGCGTTGATTCCGTTGGGCAGCCTATTCTTTTACATCCCCGGCAAGCTGAGAGATTGGCCCCGCATCATCAAGCGGCAGCGGATCGCCAGCTTCGTATTTATGATCGTGAGCTATCCCGTGGGCTTTGTCGTGCTGCGGCTGATCCACGCTCCGCGCGTATTCGAGGCCATCGCGGCAACGTACACATTGGTCACACTGGGGCTGATCGTGTTCAACCTGATCCTGCGCTACAAGGCCAGCGGACATGCTGCTGGCGTAGCGGGACCAGTCACCGCCATGATCTACCTGTACGGGGTGATCGCGGCTCCTTTGATCGCGCTGCTGCCGCTGACAACGTTTGCACGGGTCAGTGCCAAAGGTCACAACATCTGGCAGACGGTGGTCGGCGCGGCGCTGAGTCTGGGGATCACGATCAGCGTATTGTGGGCGTATGGATTCTCGCCGCTGACGGGGTTGGTTCACTGAGAGGTTCGTAGAAGGCGCGGTGATCGGTAGGGCATGCCATCACTGCGGCAGCGATCTGGCGGTTTGGCTATTTGCCGTCAACTGATGAACCCTATGGCAGGGGAAATGTTGTGCGGCCCTGTTGAAGATCGTAGGTTTGCTGCTGGTTTTCACAGCGTACATAGAGATCGTTCACCACAGCATCCAGCTGACTCTGCGCATCGGTACAGGTGGGGCCGGGGTCGAATGTGACCATCGCGCCCAGAAGTTCGTTGGCGCAAGCGCGAGCGATCTCGCCGTGATGTTCCTCGTGGGCAATGACGTGCTCGGAGAAGCGATGCCACTCAGAGAGAAGATCATCGGATGGCTGCCCCATCGTAATCCAGCGCGGATAGGTATAGTGCAGATCGAGGTGAACGGTCACATCGCCTATCGAGCATCCGGTGACGGACTGCACCGTCTTCCACGTCACCCAGAGTTGATAGTTCGTCACGGCAATCGAATGCCCGCCCTGCCCTTCGACGGGCTGTGGGCCGCTGGTGAACAGCTTTTCCTGAATCTCGGACTGGGTTGACGCAGTGAAATCGTAGGTCTCGGTGGTGACGGTCGTTTCAAGGCGGGGGGCCGCGTCGAGGGCGGCGCTGTTGACCGGAGCGACAAGGCTGCGGAGAGTCACGACGGTATCGGTGCGGAGCACCACGAACAGGGCGGCGGCGGCGAGGATCAGAGCTGCGACCGCGAAGGCTATCGCGGAGATCACGCCGCGCGCAGACGCGGGGTGAGGTTCCTGCCGGGAACGATGACGGCGCGAAGGCTTCACTCCGGCAAGGGCTTCGTACTGGGGGATGGCTTCCCATACCCAGGGGTCATCGGGGTCGAGGCGTTCGACACGGTACACAGCTTCGAGCGCCTCACGCGGGTTGTTGGTGCAATAGGCGAGCCACTTCCAGCCATTAATGGCACGCGGATTGATGCTGAGGGCTTTCCGCAGCACAATCGAGGCTTCGCCCCGCCTTCCGGCGTTTGCCAGTGCGATGGCGTAATCAATCGGGTCTTGCATTATCCCATCCTGATTTCCAGTATCGTCCCAGTTCCCGAAGTCCCCATCCCGCGACCAGCACGAAGCCAACCGCGATCAGCAGCCCGATGGGGAGTGAACGGGCGAATCCGCGCAGGGCCGGAATTGGTGGAGCCGCCCAGCAAAGATTGAGCGTCACCAGCACGGTGATCATGGCGTAAAGTGTAAATCCGCGCCAGTTACGAAAGTCCTGTGCCCTCATCAACATCTCGCTTCTTCGTGATTGAGGAATTGGAAGTTCTTGCGGGGATCCCTCACCCCCGGCCCCTCCCCGTACCGGAGAGGGGAGCAAAGCAGTCTCAACTCGTTTGTGGATTCTCAAAACTGTAGAAGTTGGACTTCGGGTGGAGTTACCAACCGAGGCTGGTTGAGCTGGCCCCTCACCCCCGGCCCGTCTCGGCAACTGGCAACCAGAGATTGCTGGTTGCTTGGTGGAAGAGGGGAGAACGGCAACTGCTGACGCAGCGGCGGCATAAAGGGCAGCGAAGGCGACCGCGCCGAGAGCGTAGCGTTCGTGGGATTGGGTGGGGAAGAGGAAGATGCCGACGCTCAGGAGCAGCCCGGCGAGAAACGAGGCGGGATCATGGCGGGCGCAATGGGTGAGGATCAGGACAGTGGCGCACCAGAGGGTGAGAAGAAGCACCCCAAGTGTGCGGGGGGAGATGCCCAGGAAGAGGGGATTCGTATCAGGCCACAGGAGGGGAGCGTTGAAGCCCCAGTTGCCGCGCCCGCCGCTGATCAGAAACCAGACGTTGAGCGCGTTGACGGTCAGCCAGCCGGGGGCGGCAACCAGCGAGACGATGCGCGCACCGACCAGCGCAAGCTGCCCGGTGAACGCGAAGGGCATCAGGGGGAGCGTGATGGCGGCGGCTACCCCGGAGACAGTGAGCAGAAGTGAGCGACGCGAGCGCAAGCTCGCGAGGAGGATTCGTTTATGCACCGGGACTCTTTGAGTTGCCCCCTCACCCCCAGCCCCTCTCCCGGTGGGAGAGGGGAGAAAACCAGTACGAATCAAGAGGAGAGGGAGGAAGAACACGGCCTGAACCTTGACCATCACGGCTGCGCCTGCGAGCAGGCCAGACAGAAGGGGATGGTCATCGAGCATGGCGACAACGCCCGCCGCAGCGAGCGCGACGTACACGCTATCGAGTTGGCCCCACCAGGCGCTCATGAGGATCAGGGCGGGGTTCAGGGCCAGAGATGCGGTGATCGCGATGGCGTGCGGGCGACCGTGTGCCAGCCGTGCTGCGAGGATCATGAGGAGGGTATCGGCAAGAATGGCGGGGAGCTTAAGCAGGATCAACCACGCGGGGCCACCGATTGGCAGCACCGGCAAAAAGGTCTGAAAGATGCTCTGTGAGAGGGCGATCAGGGCCATGCACAG
>JAHEME010000504.1 GCA_024643825.1 Chloroflexota bacterium
GATCCGGCGCCGGATCCCCCACCAGCGAGGTGTAAATGCGGCGTTTGAAGCCCCCCCACGCGCTCAACAGGAGGCCCCCGCCAATCATGCCGACACCCATCACGGTTTCTAGCAGGGCAAGCTGACCCGCCCCGCCTTCAAATACGCGCGTGATCAGCAGCGGCAGCAGGGTGAACGCAGGCGTGATCACCATATTGATCAGCGTCGCCATCAGCATGAGCATCAGCATACCCGGCCACCCCCGTACATAGCGTAGCCCCGCGCCGACATCCTTGAACAGCCGCTTCAACCCGGAGGTCTGTGCGGATTCGGCATCATCATGGATCGGGCTGGGCACGGCGATGAACAGCAGCGGCCCCACCGAGAAGATCGCGGTGATGAAGTCAATCGAAAGGATCGCCTGCATCGGCAGCAGCGAGAGCAGCAGCGCACCCAGCGGCGCAGCGACGATCATCAAGAGTCCCTGCACGGTTTGGTTCAAGCCTGCGATGCGGGTCAGGTTCTCTTCGGGAACCATCAGCGAGGTGGATGCCGCCATCGCCGGCCACTGGAACGACTGCCCAACCGACCGCACGAACAGCAGCACCAGCACATGCCAGGGCGCGATCACACCCAGCAGGAACAGCACGGCGAGAACCACCGTCGCCAATGCCACCGCGCTGTCCGAGACGAACATCACCACCCGGCGGCTCCAGCGATCCACCAGTGCCCCGGCAAACGGGCCGAGTACCACGTCCGGCAGGATGCCGACCGCGCCCGCGATTGCCAGCATGGTGGCCGATCCGGTGCTGACGGTCAGATACCAGATCAGCGCGAACTGGACAAGCTGGCTGCCCAGCAGCGAAATCTGCTGCCCGCCCCAGATGATCAGGAAGGGGCGCATGCGGCGTTCATAGGTGGGTGTGGTCATAAAGCGATCTCCATACAATCAGGGGAACGATCAGAGCAGGTGGGTTCGTAGATCGTCGCTGCGATCACCCATGAACGATCTGCTCGACGGCGGCTCGCATACGGTCGAGGGTATCGACGCGGATCGGCAGCCCCCAGTATTCGAGGTGTCCGCCCCGAAAGACCATCTCGCCCGTGTGCCCGAAGACTTCCAGCGGGAAGAACAACCGGGTCGGGTCGGCAATATCCACCCGGCGGCCCGGAATCTTGACGGGCTGTGCGTAGAGGAACTCGACAGCGATGCCCTCGGCGCGTGCCTGGGTGAAGCGTTCCTCCGACCAGCCGAAGCCCTCCCAGAATCCGGTCTCATTCGCCAGCGTTTCGTTGGCGGCGCTGACCAGCGCATCGTACTGGGGATCGCCGGGTTCGTAGGTGTACGAGTCCCCGTCATAGTAGATGGTCACCTGCGCGGGTTGCTGGGTGATGACATTGCTGGCAAACAGCAGGTTGCCACTCAGCGCGGCAGGGAGGACGAATAGAAAGCAGGCAAAGATGCCTACCAGCATCGCGAGCAATCCGATCCAGTTGTATTTGACCTTTTGCATTCCCATGACACGACCTCTTTCGATGGGTGAGTGGTGTTGCTTCCCGACTCACCCCGGTCTCCGCATCGTTGATTGAACATCACGCGGAGAAGTTACACTCACACTTGACATTATAAAGATACGCATTTATATTGTCAATAGTTGCATTGATTTTATTAAATCACTTCTTCATTTCCTCAAGTGCAGGGTTAATTTTGCTCCTTGCCTTACCCAGGCAGCCTCTCTCCCTATTCTTAATACGTCTGAAGGATGCTTTGCGTTCTATGGAATTAGACAATCATCTAATACATAATAGTCTAATTTGACGGCGAAGTCAATTCGACTGGTGTTTTCATTCCCGACTCGCTCCCCCTCTGGTAGCGGAAGTGGATAGTCCTTTGGTACTGGATAACCAATCTGATGTAACATAGCACGTTCCACAATGCGTTCTGTGGGTGGGTGTGCAAAAAAGTCGGAATCATCAGAATCATGTATGCTGAAGAAAACTTGAACTATCTGGTTGAGGAGAAAGGAAAACGCTATGGAAACCATACGCCATCAGCAAGCGCAGCGGCCTCGACCACCGCGTCGGAAGCGCTCGCGCGGGCCGCTGGTCGCAGGAATCGGATTGTTATCGGTGTTTTGCCTGCTGATTGTTGGGCTGGCTGCCTATCTGCTGCTGACGCCCCCGGTGACTGCATCGATAGGCCCCGGCGTGCAGATCACCACGCCCACGATGGGCGAGGTAGTCGCACTCAACGTGAAAGAGCCGGTGCAGGCATCGGCGACTTCGCCCGCAGGCATCACACGCATTGAATTGTATGCCGATGGCGCGCTGGTCGCTGTGCAGGAGAGCGACCTGCCTGCCGGGAACAACCCTGCCATCATGTTCAAACCCTGGATTCCCCTGTCGTTAGGGCGGCACATCCTGATCGCCCGTGCCTATCCCATCGGCGGCGAGATCGTCGATTCCCCCGCTGTGGCGGTGAACGTGGTCGATCAGGTGATCCACTCGCGCACGCTTAACACAGGCGAGAGCGAGACCAGCCTGAACGAGATCGGATCATCACTGGACATTCCGCCAGACGACATCCTGGCAGCGAACCCCGGCCTGCTCGACGACTTCGATGCGCCAATTCCGCCGGGCACGGACATCATCATTCCGATCCCGCCTGTGCCACCGCCGCCGCCCATCCCGCCCGTCCCGCCGATTCCGGGCGCACCCGCCGCACCCACCGATCTGGTGGTGAATGCCGACTGCACCCAGGCGACGCTCTCGTGGACCGATTCCCCGGATGAGACCGAATACAAAATCTACCGTCTCGACCCGCCGACGCTCGTGCATATCGCGACGGTTCCGGCCAACACCACCAACTATGTCGATAACCCGCTGCCGGGGCTGGGCGAGTTCCAGTATCAGGTGGCCTCAGTCAAGGACGGCCTCGAAGGGCTGACGGTGCTGGTTGCGGTGAACACGCCGCCTGCCTGCCTGCCGCCTCCGCCCCCGGTCGCAGACCTGATCCTGACGATGGAGACGCTCGTCACCGATACGGTGTGGGACGGTGTGTTCTGCTACTTCGACTTCAACGGTACGGGCTATCAGCGCGTGCCTGCCGCCGACTTCCTGTATATGACCCCGGAGCCAGACGGCAAGACCTACGACCTGAGCACCCAGCTCCCCGATGGCGGTCAGTTCCACGTCTCGGCGGAGGAAGGAGCCGGGCTGACAATCGCCGGGGAGTGCTGGGGTAGGCTTGGCCCGGTCGTCACCCAACTGGGCAATGTCTCGGCGACGCACGGCCCGGCAGATTGGGACGGTCACGCCCTGATGCAATCGGCGCTGCTGGAAGGCGGCGGTGGTAAGGTCG
>JAHEME010000505.1 GCA_024643825.1 Chloroflexota bacterium
CTTTGAAGCAGGCCGCGCCAATACACTCGCCGCAGGTCAGGGGGGGACAAGCGCAGTCCAGGCGTTCTCCCAGGACCTCAGCCCATACAATATCCTGGATATGGCGGGCAACGTGAGTGAATGGGTGTCCGATTGGTACTTCCCTGGCTATACGGGAGTTGGCACACTGAACCCGAATGGCCCCGCCGCCCAGCCTCTCCCCCAGCCACAGCGCACGGTTCGCGGGGGGTCGTATCTGGAGCTTGCCGCGTATTCGCGCGGAGGCCATCGCCTGAGCGCTGATCCGGTGAGCAGCGCAGGATGGCTTGGATTCCGCTGTGCGCAGGGAGTCAATGGATCAACGCCTGCGCCGACAGATGAGCCTACCCCCACATCCACCGGGGAGGCTACCGTCGAGGGCACGGAGGGCACAGTCACCGTCGCTCCGACGCCCCAACCATAATAAACGCAGCGGAGGATGCACATCGCCGTGCATCCTCCGCTGTTTCCTGTGAAAATTGCGCCTGATCCGTCCATGGTTTTTTTGAAAATCCGCGAAAGTAATTCATAATCCCAGAGTTGACTTCCGTGAGGTGGCGAGGGTTTCGGGAGTCATCCGGGTAGGTCAGTCTGCATCAGCCCTACCTTTTTTCATGAAAATTGTTATACTCCCGCGCCGCAGGGGGTTGCAGCGCGCAGTTGAAAATGCTTCCCCATCTTTCCTGGCAATCCGCCGCACCACAGGTGTGCGGCTTAGATAAGCAGGGTTAATTCGCAGCCTCTTGCGAGGCCCGGTTCATCGTCGCCGGGTTTCCTTCGTCCGCCGCAGAATTGACTCCACATTCAAAAAAAGAGGAGATGTTTTTTATGCAATCGATGGGTGTAACTTCATTTGAGTGGACGATGGTCATTGCCGTTCTCGGCACTGCCGTCGCTGCCCTCATTTATGCCGGGCTGCTGGCCCGTCAGATTCTTGCTTATGACAAGGGCACGGCGGAGATGCAGTTGATCTGGTCAGACATCAAGGCCGGGGCCAATGCGTATCTGAATACGCAGTTTCGCGCCATTGTCATTTTGATCGGTGTGCTGGCAGTTGCCATGTACTTCAGTGTGGCGCTTATCCGCCCCACCCCCGAAGCCGTCGAACTGATCGCCGGATGGGGTTTCGGAGCCAGCCAGGCCCCTATGGTCATCGGCTTTGCCCGCGCCATCGCCTTCCTGATGGGAGCCAGCTTCTCGCTGGTCGTAGGTCGTATGGGCATGAACATGGCTGTCGAAGGCAATGTGCGCGTCGCGGCGGCTTCCGTCCACGGCTACCATGAAGCCATCAAAGTAGCCTATCGCTCCGGGACAATCACCGGCATGCTCACCGACGGCCTCGGCCTGCTGGGTGGCACGCTGATCTTCATTATCTTCGGCAAGGCATCGCCGGACGTGCTGCTCGGCTTCGGGTTTGGTGGAACGCTCCTCGCGCTGTTTATGCGTGTGGGTGGCGGCATCTTCACCAAGGCCGCTGATGTCGGCGCCGACCTCGTTGGCAAGGTCGAAGCGGGTATGGAAGAAGACGATCCCCGCAACGCCGCCGTGATCGCCGACCTGGTTGGCGATAATGTGGGTGACTGCGCAGGTATGGCCGCCGACATCTTCGAGAGCTATGAAGTTACTATCGTTTCCAGTTTGATCCTCGGTTTGGCCCTGATCGCGATCACGGGCAACCTGCACTGGATCATCGTGCCGCTGCTCATCCGAGGCGTGGGCGTGATCAGCACCATCATCGGAACCTACGCCGTCTCACTGTGGAAGACCGACGACGCAGAGCATGCGATGTACTTAAGCTACGAGCTATCCAGCGTGATCACGATCACCGCCGCCCTGCTCCTCTCCTGGTTGTATGCAGGCGATATCCGCATGGGCGTGCTGGTGGCAGTCGGTGTTGCGCTCGCCGTCGCTTTCAACCCGCTGACCGCATATGCGACCAGCGCCAACTCAAAGCGCGTGCAGAATATCTCTGCCGCCACACGTTTTGGCCCCGCCCTCGTGATCCTGGAAGGCATGAGCCTCGGCTACCTCTCCAGTGTATGGGCCGTTCTGCTGATCGTCGCGGCCCTCGTCGCCTCCATTATGGCGTTCTCCGCACAGCTTCCTGAAGCCCTCCGCCCGATTGCTCTTTATGGATCATTTGTGGTTGGAGCAGCCCTGCTGATCTGGCAGTTCGCCAAGAAGAACATTATGGAGGGTTTGTTCTACGCGATGTGGGCCGTTGTCGCAGGTTTATTCCTGTATGACATGGCGGCTGTCCCTGCGGAGAATGCCTTCATTTACGTGTTGTTCGGCGTATCCCTGATCGGCGTCGGTATGCTCTCGCTGACGGGCAACAACGTGTCGATGGATGCCTTCGGGCCTATCGCCGATAATGCCAACGGAATCGGCGAAGTCGCCGGGATGCCGGAAGGTGCGCGCCAGATCATGGCCGACCTCGACGCAGCAGGGAACACCACCAAAGCCATCACCAAGGGCGTTGCCATCGGCTCGGCAGTGATCGCAGCTCTCTCCCTGTATGGAGCCTTCTTCATCGACATCCAACGCATCGACCCCACCTTTGAACGGTCGATCAATCTGGCTGATCCGCTGGTATTCGTCGGTGTGCTGATCGGTGGCGCGCTGCCGCTGCTGTTCGGCGGGCTGCTGATCAAAGCCGTGAACCGTTCTGCGGCGCAGATCATGGCGGAGGTTCGCCGCCAGCTTCGCATCCCCGCAATCTGGGAAGGCAAGCAGCGCCCTGAGTATGCTCACGCGGTTGAGATTTCAACCCGCGCGGCGCAGGCCGAGTTGATCCCGATTGGCGTGATCGCCGTGCTGGCTCCGATTGTCGTGGGTCTGCTGCTCAAGGAGCAGGCGCTGGGTGGCTTCCTCGCGGGAATTATCGTCAGCGGGCAGTTGCTGGCGGTGTTCATGGCGAACGCAGGCGGTGCGTGGGATAACGCCAAGAAGTACGTCGAAGATGGGAACTATGGCGGCAAGAACACCAGCAATCACGCTGCTGCGGTTGTAGGGGATACGGTTGGCGACCCGCTCAAGGATACCGCTGGCCCCGCCCTCAACCCGATGATCAAGGTGATGAACCTTGTCGGGCTAATCGTCGCGCCGATTGTCGTGGAATATGCTGGCTTCCCGCCAATCATCGTGGCCGTGATCGTATTGGGCTTCGTCGCCATCATCTGGGCGGTTCGTCGCTCCGACCGTACCGTTGTGCTTGCCGATGACGACAGCATGCAGACCTTCTCTGCTAGCGAAGCCGCAGGCGACTAACCGATAGTCATAGACGATACACGCAGAAAATTCGGGGCGGGCCAACTG
>JAHEME010000032.1 GCA_024643825.1 Chloroflexota bacterium
ATTGGGATCGCCTCCGCCAGAGCGTCGAACTTGCCACCCGCTTCCTCGATGATGTGGTCGATGCCAATACCTATGTGCCCAGCGTGCCCCAACTCGAACTCGCTGCCAAACGCGTTCGCCGCATTGGGCTGGGTATCATGGGCCTCGCCGATCTGATGTACCACGCCGGCGTGCGCTACGGGTCGAAGGGGGGCCAGGAGTTTGCCTCGCAGGTCATGGAGTTCGTCCACCATCATGCCATGCGCACCAGCGTCGATCTATCGAAAGCGCGCGGCCCGTTCCTTGCCATTCGCGGATCGCGCTACGATCCCGATCAGCTTCGCTGGCAGATTCCCCAGCCGCTCGTCCCGCATACCTCCGATTGGGGCCGTCCATCCCTTGACTGGGAGGCTGTTCGATCAGGCATCATCGAGCACGGCATCCGCAACGGCGCGCAGACCACCATCGCCCCGACGGGCACGATCAGCACGGTGGCGGGCTGCGAAGGCTACGGCTGCGAACCCGTCTTCGCGTTGGCCTACAGCCGCCACTTCAACGATAACGGAACCGATACGATTCTTCAGTACACCAGCCCGTTATTCGAGCAAGCCCTGATCAGCGTGGGCCTTGACGAACCCACCCGCCAACGCATCATCGAGCATGTGAACCTCACCGGGTCGTGCCAGGATGTCCCCGACTTGCCCGATTCGATCCGCACTTCCTTCGTCGTCGCCTCCGATATTTCCGCCGAGGCGCACGTCTGGATGCAGGCCGCCATGCAGCGATTCTGTTCCAACGCCATCAGCAAGACCTGCAACTTCCCGGAAACGGCCACCGAGGCCGATGTCGCCAGAGCCTACCTGCTTGCCTGGGAACTTGGCTGCAAGGGTCTGACGGTCTACGTCTCCGGCTCGCGGGATAAGGTGGTGTTGGAGACCGCCGAGACCGTCCAGAAGAAATCCGAGGAACCGAAGGCTGCGTCGCCAACCCTGCCGCTGTTCAAGGATGAGGTCAAGAAGCCGAGGAATCGCATGCTGAAGGGCCAGACCTACCGCATCGAGACGCCGCTCGGAACCACCTTCGTGACCATCAACGTCAACGGCGGCGATCAGCCCTTCGAGGTCTTTTTGCACACCAGCAAGGCGGGCAGCGAAACCGCCGCCGTCAGCGAGGCGATTGGTCGGCTGATCAGCTATATTCTGCGGATGAACGCCAATGTCGATCCGCTGCTGCGCCTCAAGGAAGTCGTCCGCCAGTTGGAAGGTATCGGCGGCGGGCGGTCACTGGGGTTAGGCCCCAAGCGTGTCCGCTCCCTGCCCGATGGCGTGGCCCAGGTGCTGCGCGAGTATCTGGCGCAGGCCGAGGGCAAACCGCACAACCTCGTTGTCGTAGACGATGGCGAGGACGCCGTACCCACCGATGACATCGCGCCGCTGGAACCGTCCCCCGGTCAGATGCCGCTCCCCACGCTCAAGGGCGACCTGTGCCCGGAGTGCGGCGAGGCCGCCGTGATCAACGAGGAGGGCTGCCGCAAGTGCTACGCCTGCGGCTTCTCCGAGTGCTGACGCGGCGTCAGTAGGTCAATGCAACTGGGAGGATTAAAGATGTTTTCAAGGATTGATAGGAACGCAGTCGGTACTTGGTTTGACCTGAAATTAGTTCCGGTCGCTTCATATACTTGCGGGTATTGTGGTAATTTGGTTTCTTCCAAAGATGGTTACTATTCTAACCAGGGAAGCAATAGCAACGTATCTGTAATTCGGATTTGTCCTAACTGTGGTTTGCCTACTGTTTTTTGTCCGGGTTTGGGTGGACGATCTCCGATGGAACGTCCGGGCGGCCTTGTAGAGCATGTCCCGGAGGATTTGGGGCGGCTTTATGAAGAGGCTCGCACCTCGACAGGGAGCAGTGCATTTACTGGAGCAGTATTGTTGTGTCGCAAGATTCTCATGCACGTAGCTGTTGCCGAAGGCGCAGACAGCAATAAGAGCTTTCTGGAATATGTTCGCTATCTAGCCGATAAGGGTTTTGTTCCGCCACATAGAGCGAGATGGGTTGATTACATTCGGACACGCGGCAACGAGGCCAATCATGAAATCGAGCTGATGACAGAAGAAGAGGCAACCGCACTCGTTAAATTTGTGGAAATGTTACTGAAATTCATATACGAGTTCCCAAATCAGGTTCCAGACACGGTAACAACTTCAGATTCGTAGATAAAGATCGCACTTTGGGAAACTATCATTGGATAATAAATGTGCCCTTGTAGGGACGCGCTTCTGCGCGTCCGGTATTGCGTACAACCCAAGAATCACCAGATCACCCATCCATTGTCGTGCGTGTCACGCTGATTAGCCGAACGTCACACGGCAATCAACCAACCGTCCTTCATGCTGCATTATCGTCCAGGCCGCTCCATCGCGCAGCCTATGCTACAATTCTGCTTACATTTCTTGGCTGCATCGCAACGCCGGACATGCAGAAGCATGTCCCTACAGGGGTTGGCATGGCGAAAGGTGATCCTCTTCCACAACGCAAATCGCCGCGTTTGCGCGGGTACGATTATTCGCAGGCGGGCGCGTATTTCGTCACCATCTGCACACACAAACGCCTTCCCCTGTTCGGCGAAATCCATCACAATGCGATGGCCCTGACCGCGCTGGGATCGGCGGCGGCCTCGGCGTGGCTGGCCCTCCCCGATTACTTCCCCCGCGTGCAACTCGATGCGTGGGTCATTATGCCCAACCACATGCACGGCATTCTCGCCATTGGTTGGGATGATGCCTTCGATACCCCACCCGACGATCCACTCTACTATCGCCACACATTAGGGACGGTCGTCAACAACTACAAAGGGACGGTCACACGGGCGGCGCGGCAAACGTCAGATGATCCCACCGTGCGCGTCTGGCAGACCCGCTATCATGATCACATCGTTCGCCGCGAGCGCGACCTCCAGGCCATCCGCGACTACATCGTCGCAAACCCCGCCCACTGGACTGAAGATGAATTTGCCGTCTGACCGTCGCCTTCCACATCCATGAGGAAGCGAGCTACGGAGTCGACGTGCTGCTGTCAGGCGATTGTGGATCGACGGAGGTCGACTGGCACAGGTCAAACGAATAGCAGATTTTGCGTTCTGATCCGGGGGGAGATTGCTCATCAGGAATACACGAGAGGCCGTCAGGGCAATCTGCATCGCTGTCGCATCGTGCGCCGCATTCGCTGCATACCGCGTTGCGCTTTCCAACACACGTTCCGTATTCGCAGCGCAAATAGGGGGAACAATCTGCATTGCTCTCACAGGCGGCCAGGCACAGGCTCGCATCGAAGGGAGGACAGAGATTGTCGTTGATGCAGACGTGGTCATCAGTGCAATAAGATAATGGCGGGCAGTCATCGGTGGTCTTGCACGCTCGTCCGCAGCCCAGGCACAGACTTGTGTCGATGCACTGTCCTTCGATGCACTCAAATTGGGCCGGGCAGGTGGCTCCATTGGCTGCATCACACGGAGCACCACAGTACTCCAGGGGCGGGGGCGAGTTCGGCTCCGCCTCCGAAATGCAGTTGAAACATAGATTGGTCGCCGCCGAGTAAATGGTTGCAGCCCCAAGGATCACGAAGATAACGATCAGGGCGTAGTCCCAGAAAGCTTTGGGCAGAGCCTGGAGTTTGCCCTCTTTAGGGGGTAAGGGGGAGGGTTCGTTCATTCAGGGCCTTCTCTATGCTTTCTACAGGTGGCGCTGGATAAAGTCCCCTATCATAACCGCACTCACCCTATTTGGCCCGAAGTGGCGCGGATCGCCTCGATCCGTGTACTACCGCGAGGCCAATACCCCCCTTGCTTTGTACCATCAGCCATCGGCTATATGCTTTTTTCTGCTTTCGCCTTTCGCTTTTTCTGCTTTTCCCCATCAGCCATCAGCCATCTGCCAAAATGCCTTTCGATTCACATGTCAACGCGATTTTGAACCTAAATCTATATCCGTGATGGATTGATCAAATGATCAATAGACAAAATCCCCTGATTGTTGTATCCTTATATACGAACATACGTTCCATCCGTGATTGCCCTTCGTAGGGGTTGGCCTTGTGCCTGCCCACGCGCCTCGACCATCGAGGCTCCTCCTAACGCAAACGCTTGTCTCCCTCCTCCCACCGGGAGAAGGGCCGGGGATGAGGGGCGGTCGGTCACGAATGTACATTTCCACCGCAGGCAGGCAGCGCCTCCCGCGTGCTCGGTGAACTCCCGGCGAGAGAGTGATGGGTCACCATCGCCGCACCGAAGACCGGAGGGTCGTCGCCTGGATTTCCGGGTCACGGGAATCTCCCTGCGCCCGCTTGCAAGACGTGGCAGAGAGTGATGGGTCACCATGCCACCGACCGCGCGCGGGCAAAGCAGGCAAATCAAATACAGGTCGGTAGGGGTCTCGTTAACGTGCCCGCACACAAGCGGGTACGCCGATCCGGGGCGCAGCCGAGCGCTAAAGCGAATGCGCGAACCACGTTCGCGTTAGCATTCGCACGATCGCTAGCTACAGGGGAGCCTGATCAATAGTGGGCGGCGCTCGGAACCGGATCACCAGCGAGACCACGCGGGGATTGCGTCTGTGCATCGCCATCCCCCTGCGCGGAGCGTTCCGCTTGCGGCGTCACCCGGTTTTCATAGGAAAACCGCCCAACGCTCCGCGCCCTTCCTGACCCCTGTACGGCGCAACCGTACGATGCCGCAGGCAACATAAACCGAATATAGGCCAGCAAATATCCTGACAATTGGCCCATCGAAACAGAACACCCATCTGTTGCACCGCGCGGCGAATCCTCCTACAGTGGAGGGATGCACATCACCCACCGAGGAGACAGCCGCCCAATGACCCTCACCGACCTCTCGATGTTCTTTCGACCCAACGGCGTGGCCGTGATCGGGGCCAGCCGCGACCCGCAGAAGTTTGGCTACAGCATCGTTCATAACCTGCTGAGCCATCACTACAAGGGCATGGTGTACCCGATCAACCCAACCGAGGAGCGCATCCTCGACCTGACGGTCTACCCGGAAATCGGCGCCGCACCCGACCCGCTGGATTTAGCGGTGATCGCCATCCCCGCCCCGGCAGTTCCGGCAGCGGTGGAAGCCTGCGGAATACGCGGCGTGAAGGGCGTGATCATCGTCAGCGGCGGGTTCCGCGAAGTCGGGCCGGAGGGCGTCGAACGCGAAGAGGCGGTCGCCCGGATCGCAGCGCAGTACGGAATTCGGGTGATCGGCCCAAATTGCATCGGTGCCATCGATGCTCACACACCGCTGAACACCACCTTCGTCACTGGCATGCCGCGTCCCGGCGAGATCGCATTCCTGTCGCAGTCGGGTGCAGTCGCCGCCGCCGTGATGGACTGGGCAGTCGGCTCCGGAGTAGGGTTCAGCCGGATCGTCAGCCTGGGCAATCAGGTGGACGTGACTACAGCGGACATGCTCGGCAGCATCGGGCAGGATGGGCGCACGAGAGTCGTCACCGCCTACGTCGAAGGGATCGAGGATGGGCGGAAGTTCGTCGAAGCCGCCAGTCGCACCGCCCGCGATCTACCGCTGGTAGTGCTTAAGGCAGGTCGCAGCGATGTCGGCGCCAGGGCAGTCAGCAGTCACACCGGGGCGTTAGCCGGGGACAAAGCAGCCTACGAAGCAGCGTTCCGGCGGGCGGGGGTGTTGAGTGCACGCACGATGGAAGAACTGTTCGACTGGGGTCGGACGCTCGCTTGGCAGCCGCTGCCGAAGGGCAACCGGGTCGGAATTCTGACCAACGCAGGCGGCGCGGGCATCCTGGCAGTCGATGCGCTGGTGGATGGCGGACTCGAAATCGCCACATTGCAACCGGAGACGAAAGAGTTTCTGCGGAAGCGCGTGTTCGCCGCCGCCAGCGTGGAAAATCCGGTGGACATTCTAGCGGGGTCAGGCCCCGCGACGTACGCAGTGTGCCTCGATGCGCTGCTGGCGGATGAGAACGTCGATGCCGTGGTGGTGATCCAGGCCCCGCAGGACTGGTTCGCACCGCTGAGTCTGGCGGAAGTCGTCGGCGAGGTGGCGAACAGTCCCCTGGGGCGAAAGAAACCCGTGCTGGCGGTGATCATGGGGCTGGCTTCGACAAGCGACGCGACTCAGGTGCTGCACCGCAAGCACATCCCCAACTTCGCCTTCCCGGAACGAGTCGGATCAACGCTGGCGGCGATGTGGCAGCGCAAGCAGTGGCTGGAGAATCATACCCCGGAGGTGGAAGCAAACTCGCTGGAGGGGGTGGATCGGGAAGCGGCAGGGGCGGTGCTCATCGGGATCGACGGGTGGCTGCCGCCAGATCGGGTGGAAGTATTGTTGCGAGCGTACGGAATCGAGGTTCCGGGGAGTGGACTGGCTCAGAGCAGCGAGGAGGCCGTTGAACTAGCGGACTCGGTGGGCTACCCGGTGGCGCTCAAACTGACGGGAAGCCGGATCGTGCATAAGTCAGATGTCGGAGGGGTGACGCTGAACGTGAAATCGGCGGACGAAGTGCGGGTGGCATTCGATGGGATGGTGAGTGAGCTTCCATCGGAACTCGAAATTGACGGGGTGATGGTTCAGCATATGGTGCGGGGGCAGGCGGAACTGATCGTAGGGATGGTGCGGGACACGCAGTTTGGGCCGCTGGTGATGGTCGGAACCGGAGGCACGCAGGTTGAACTGCTCAAGGATGTGACGTTCGAGCTGGCTCCACTGACGGGCAGGCAGGCGGATGAGATGCTGGATCGGACGGCTGCGGGTCGGCTGCTGGCGGGGTATCGCGGGGCGGCTCCGGCGGATCGGGCGGCGGTGGTGGAGGTGATCGTACAGCTGGCGCAGATCGCGGTCGATTGGCCGGGAATCGAGGAGATCGAGATCAACCCGCTGATTGTGATGGAAGCGGGGCGTGGTGCGGCAGCGGTCGATGGTCGGGTGCGAGTTATCGTGGGCGGCTGATCGGAGGACCAACCGCCCGTTCAGAGCAGGAATCTAACCCAGGCTGGTTACGCCTTCACGGGCGAGAGCCAGATCGACGATGGTGTTGATGAGCTTCTCGTAGGGCCAGCCCGCAGCCTGCGCTTCGAGGCAGAGATCGCTGTAGCCGGGGTTGAGTCCGGGGAGCGGGTTGACCTCCAGAATATAGGGTTTGTTGCCCTGATCCTCGTCAAGGCGGAAATCCACGCGGCCTACGTCCTTGCAGCCTGTCACGCGGAAGACGGCAGCCGCCAGCAGGTTTAGCTGGTGCAGGGCTGACTCTTCCAGTGAAGCCGGGCAGAAGTAGTAGAACTCGTCCGCCAACTCGACCTTCATACGATTTGTGTACAGGCCCGCTTCGGAGGAATCGTAGCGGCCCGTATCGACTTCCAGCGGTGGGAAGAAGGTAAGCTCGGAGGGAAGTGCGTTCGGGGCGGTGCGGTCGCTGATGCGGCGGGCGGCGTTGGGCTTTAGATTGCCGACCATGCCGATGGTGACTTCGCGGCCCTTGATATAGTGCTCGGCCATGATGGGCTGGTTGTAGCGTTTGCCCTGCTTTCCGATCTGGTCGCGGAGTTGTTCAACGGTAGTGACGATGCTTTCTGCACTGACACCGACGCTGGTTCCTTCGCGGCTGGGTTTGACGAACAGCGGGAACTTGAGGTCTCCATTCGCTTTCAGGAGGTCATCGTCCACTGGTTCGTCAGGCATCTCGAAGACCTGGAACTCCGGGGTTGGCAGGCCGTGATAGTACAGCACGCGCTTGGTCATGGGTTTATCCAATGCGAGCGCGAGAGTCATGACCTTGCTCCCCGTGTAGGGGATACGAAGCATCTCCAGAATTGACGGAATCTGTGCTTCCCGTCCATCGCCATAGTGCCCTTCGGCGATGTTGAAGCACAGGTCGGGGCGATAGTCGGTGAGCTTCTGTACTAGATTGTGCGGCGGGTGAATACTGGCCTCGAAGAATTCTGCCTCATGTCCGCTGGCGGTCAAGGCATCGCATATGGCGTGCGTGGTCTTGGAACTGTCGAGGTCATCCCACTGATCGGAAGACATCCCCTCCCAGGTGGGCGCGTTGTCCTTCAGGTTGGCGAGTACCGCAATTCGCATCGTGGATTCTCTGTTCCTCCATAAAATGGATGTGTTTACAACATACCACAATTATAGCGGGTGGATGGAAGTGTGCATGAAGCTATTCTGGCAATCGGCTGACAATCTCCCGCTGTCAGCCTGTCAACCGGGGTAGGGGACGATCAGGTCGTCCTCGTCTCGAATGGCAAGGTCTACCAGCGGCTCACCCTGATAGTGGACCACGCCATGATGCCACGCCATCACGAAGCCTTCATACTCGCTGCGAATCAGGCCGTCGTCTTCGAGGATGGGTCTACCATAAATATCGGTCATGCGCACCAGCGGGTCGCCCACCTGTACCGGATCGGCAGGACGGCGCAGATGATGAACAATGCCAGTTTTCGGAGCATAGGGAAAGATGGTGCGGCGCACGGGATAATCGGGGTGCAGGACGGGAATCCCGGAAATTGGCTCCGGGTCGCCGGGGAGCATATCGAGCGAGCGCATTACATTGCGAAGCCCGGCAGCCGCCGCCTGCGGAACTCCGGAATCGATGTGCATCCACGAACCGAGCTCAATGGTGGTAGCAGGAATATCCAGCCCATTGAGCACCGAGCCGCTTACTGAACGGTGAAGATTCTTGCTCACATAATCATCGGCGACGAATTCGTTGACAATGGTAAAACCAAACGCATCCAGCATTTTGCCCACACGGTTCTGCAACTTCTGTGCCTGCGCTCTGGTGCGGCCTACGCCGTGCGGGTAAAAGAACACGGGATCACGAAAGGCAAAGGGGATAGAGCCGAACCATGCATTATGCAGATCAAAGAGGCAGGCGGGTTGAGTCTCTGCGATCAGATCGTAGATACGTTGGAATGCCTCCTCGATCTCTGAGAGTGGCTTCGCATTTGAATCACTGTTTGTTTTTGAGGGAGAGGCATTCTGATCCGGGCGGGGAAAGAGACGGTTCGGGTCGGACTGGATCACGTACGGCATACGCTGTTTGGTACGGAGACCAGTTGGGTTCAGGGCGGGAAGAACGATCAGCGTTCCGCGCAGCGCATCCGCCAATTCCTGTGAGAGCAACTGATGAATGGTCATTAGACCCGTGTGCTCGCCCCCATGAATGCCCGTCGTGATCCACATCACGGGGCCGTCTTCTTTGCCTTCGGCAATGATCACGGGGAATGGATCAGTGCCACCTGTAGGCAGGGCGATCCCGTCAATAGTTCCGTAGGTGATCTCGCCGGGACGGGCTGCGGCGGTTCCGATAGTGAGAGGGGGCATGTCAGGTGGCTCCTCGAAAAACAGTGATGAGTGAGAAGTAATGGTCGCAAGGGTCGATGCCCCTTGCTTACAGTAGTTTGCCGCTGCGCTTACATCGGAAAACTGCACCCTGTGGGTGATGAGTTAAAAGCTGTTTTCATCCCTCGTGGTGCGTGTTAGTTCATGCACAACTCCGTTAGGAAAAGCGATTGGCGATTAGCGATTGGTGGTTGAGAATGCGCCTACCTTTCGTGCTCGTCATAAGCGGATAGGACTTCGCGGATGTGGGCCAGATGTTCGCGTTCATGTTCGAGCAAGCGGCGGAGTGCTTTGCGTGCCGTCCACTGCTCACCCGGATTGCTGGTAAAGTGCGTTGGTGTGGTGACGCGGGTGAGTTCCTCGCTTGAAAGGCTACGAAGGCGCGCAAAAGCAGTCTCGCGTTCCATTGCAAGAAAATCAAACAGCGGCATATCGGCATCGTTTTCCCACTGTGGCGGAAGTGAGGCCGGAGCGACAATGCGAGAAACATACCATTCTTCAGAATTCCCGATGTGGCGAAGGATGCGGCGGATCGACATAGCCTCTTCGGCTGGCTGCCAGTCCAGCGCGCTATCTGATAGTTCCGTGACGAGTGCAAGCAGGTCGGCTCGCATATACTCCGCGCGGGGAAGATAGCTCGATTCCATCTCTACCAGTGTCATCGCGGTGGAATCGGCGCGAAATAGCGCCGAGCGATTGCCGGGATGATGCGGCCCGGTTCCCTCGATTACCTCGGTTATCTGGATGGAAGTTTCGTCTGGCATGACTACGGCTTCTCCATGATCGGCGAGCCATACGTGGTAGTCGCGGACAGCGGCAGCAAGGTGGAGAACTGCTTCTTCGGTGGCAGAACCGCGCGCATGGCAACCAGGCAGGGAGGGGATGTGCCCCATGACAACTTCCTCATCGCTAATTTCGATGGATACCTCGAAGATGGTCATGATGATGCCTCCCAGAAATGCCAGGTGGCGATATTCTCTGCCGCCAGCAAGGTGAGGAGTGTAAGCTGGCGCATCCCGGTAGGGATGGGATCACAATCAATGTACTCCTGAGTCGTATGCGCGCCGCCGCCCGTTGTAATGCCGATGCAGACCGATGGAATCCCAAGAGACAGGGGGATGTTGGCATCGGTTGAACCGACCTCCCGCGAGGCCGACCCCACTTTTAGCGACTCGAGGACAGCAGAGGCCGCTTGAATCAACGGGTGGTGTGATGGCAGCGCCGCACTGGGGCGGTCGCCTACGACCTCAGTCTCTACTGAGAGATGCGGCGCGTTTTGAAAGCGACTCACGACCTGCCGGAGAGATCGCTCCATGCTGGCGAGGGCGTCAGCATGGAGCGATCGCAGGTCAATCAGACAAGTGGCCTCCGCTGCCCGCGTATTGACGGAGGTCCCCCCGCTGATCACGCCGATATTGAGCGACGAGCGCGGATTTTGGGGCGGGATTACCTCCTGGACGATCCCGGAGGCAATCTGCACGAGATGATGGATGGCGCTGGGTCTATCGGCATTGAGCCAACTGTGACCGCCTGCACCGTGAACGGCGATCTGGAGGCGGCGCACGCCCAGCCCGGAGTGGTAGATGCGCCCCAAGCCGATGCCTTCGAGGATGATGGTGATGCCAACCTGATCCTCCAGGCGCTCACAGGCTGCGCGGATTCCGCGAAGGTTGCCCATCCCCTCTTCACCCACTGTAGCTACCCATTCGATGGAGGAGGCAGGCTGCACCCCCTCACGCTTGAGAGCCTCCGCCAGTTGAATCATGGCTGCAAGGCCGAGGGCATTATCTCCGAGGCCGGGGCCAACCCATCGATTCGCCTCCGGCTTT
Organism: Chloroflexota bacterium; assembly: GCA_024643825.1. GTDB lineage: Bacteria > Chloroflexota > Anaerolineae > Aggregatilineales > UBA3940 > JAHEME01. The sequence goes on from JAHEME010000032.1 coordinate 11,185, forward strand.
TCATGCAGAGCCAGATCGGTTTCGTGGGGGAATACGGTATCGAGATGGGCACTGACCATGACGCTAGGGCCTATCATGCGTCCGGGAGTGCGCGCGTAGACATTGCCAATCTCGTCACTATGCACCTCTTCAAGACCGATTTCACGGAAGCGGACGGCGACAGCCTCAGCCCGTGCCTGTTCGTGAAAGGTAGGGGCGGGTATGCTCTGAAGCTGGCAGGCTTCTTCCAGGATGGATTCCCGCAGTGTGGGCCAGTTTGCCAGCAGACGTTGTATTTCGGGCTGAGAGGAAAGGGTCTGGATTTGTTGGGACATGGGGGAAATTGTCAGTCTCTCTTAACCACAGTAATGGGTTCTGGGTGATGGGTGATGGGTGATGGGTGACGAGTTAAAAGCAGATTTCTCTGTAGCGAGTGAGCTTCTGATCCATGAAAACTTTGATGAAAACGATGTCACAGCCACCGATTGTAATGCGACCCGATGAATTTGGGAATACGAACCTGCACGCGGGGATTTGTGCCCCTGAAAACTGTCAGACTATAATGACCTGCAATGATCGATGAATTGATTCTCATGGTTGAGCGCGCCGGGAAGAAAGGGATGACTTTCGCCACGGCACTTGAGCGCAAAAGCTACTCCGTTGAAGTGGTTTCGACGGGGCACGCCGCGCTCAAACGGGCTGCCTCGGTACGCCCGGCGGTGGTTGTGCTGAATGCGGCCTCGCTGGGGAGCAGCGGGATTCGCATTTGCCACAATCTGCGGGAAGGACTGGACGGGGTTCCGATTATCCATATCATGCCAGAGGGGACATTGCCTACAGAACAGGCCGAAGCCGCTGCCGAAGTGGTCCTCCTGATGCCGTTCACTCCGCGTAAGCTGATCAACCGGGTCAAGCGGCTGATGCCGGGGGCGCGGAAAGATGCGATCACAGTGGGGCCGATCAAACTGGTTCCGGGTGTGCGCATCGTGGAGGCGTATGGGCGCGAACAACGTCTGACCCCTAAGGCGGCTGACCTGCTAGGGGTTTTCCTGAAACACTCTGGGGACACCCTGGATCGGGGTTTTCTCATGAAGCAGGTGTGGCACACAAATTATGTGGGTGACACACGCACTCTGGATGTGCATGTCCGCTGGGTGCGAGAGGCCATCGAATCAGACCCGAAAAAGCCGCAGCACATTATTACTGTCCGGGGGAAGGGCTATCGGTTTGAGCCATCTCCACGTACGGGGAATCAAAACAAGAAGAAGTAGTGACAACAAAAAACGCGACCTGGAAAGGGCCGCATAGATGTTCGAGGGACAGGGCGGACGACGGCCAG
>JAHEME010000506.1 GCA_024643825.1 Chloroflexota bacterium
CTAGAATGGCCTGGGCCTGTACCTCTGTGAGGTTGAACCCTTCTATTAGTTGGGCTCGTGCATCATCGGCATCCTGGCTCTGGCGTATGGTGTGGATCACCGCGTCCAGATTGGCGATAGCAATCAAAAGTCCTTCAAGGATGTGCGCCCGGCGGCGAGCTCGCTCAAGTTCAAATATAGTTCGACGTTCAATTACGTCTTGGCGATGAGCAATAAAGTGCTTTAGGGCTGCTTTTAGGGAAAGTAGTCTGGGTTCGCCATTTACCAGAGCCAGCATTTGCACTCCGAAGGTGCTTTGCAAAGGAGTGTACTTAAGCAGTCGGTTCATCACCGTTTTCGGCTGCGCACCGCGCTTGAGTTCGATGACAATCGACATACCAGTACGGTCCGACTCATCCCTCAGATCGGAGATCATGTCTAGTCTGCCTTCCCGTGCCAGGGAAGCAATACGCTCGATGATCGTCGTCTTGTTGATCTGGTAAGGGATCTCCGTAATTACGATTCGGAAGCGATCGTCTCGTGATGGCTCTACATGCATACGTGCACGCATCACGATACGACCGCGCCCGGTAGCGTATGCGCTCAAGATGCCTTCACCACCGACAATCATGGCCCCGGTAGGAAAATCCGGTCCATGGACAAAAGCCATCAAATCCTGTGGAGTGATATGCGTCAGTTCGTCATCAATGACTTCATCATCTGGGGCGACCATCTCTCCAATCAAGTAGTCGACAGCCGCCGCCATCTCTGCAAAATTGTGCGGCGGAATGTTGGTTGCCATACCAACGGCAATACCAGCTACACCATTTAATAGGAGATTCGGGAGCTTGCTGGGGAGGATTTCAGGCTCCTGGAGGGACCCATCGAAGTTGTCAGTAAAATCGACCGTATTCTTGTCGATGTCTTCGAGGAGAAGCTCCGCAATAGGTGAGAGCCGGGCCTCCGTGTAACGCATCGCAGCGGGACTATCACCATCGATGGAGCCAAAATTGCCCTGCCCATCGACTAGCGGATATCGCATGGAGAAATCCTGCGCCATACGCGCCATAGAGTCGTAGACAGCACTGTCTCCGTGAGGGTGATACTTGCCGAGTACTTCTCCGACGATACGAGCGCTTTTCTTATAGGGGGTATTCGCGCGAATTCCCATGTCATGCATAGCGTACAGGATACGTCGATGGACTGGTTTCAGTCCATCACGCGCGTCAGGAAGCGCACGCGCAACGATCACGCTCATCGCATAATCAAGGTAAGAATCCCGCATTTCCTCGTTAATATCGACAGGGCGAACGGTACCAATATCCATGCAAAAAATTCTCCAAAGAGGTAAGCAAACCGCATCAATGATTATACTTCAGGAAGAGGCTAAATACCATGCTGGCAGCCTGCGTTTAGCCACAAGAACCGAGATTTCAGGGGCAAGTGGGTGTTCCCATCTGCTATTTTTGCGGACTGATCCTTCAGAGAATGCCGGCCTGCGTAGAGAGGCTTATTGCTCGATGCTATAATCACAAATTTCTGGTTGTGAAGTGTTGCACAGGAAAACGGGAGTATTGTGAATGGCAGCAACGAGTGACAAGGGTCATGACAGCGGGGAAAGAGGAACCCCTTTTTCAGCATTTCTGCGGCTGGAGAATGTTTCTAAGAGTTATTTGGAGGGAGCGCGTACCCGGATTGTGCTCGAAGGAGCGAACGCATCATTTAGCAAGGGTGAGTTTGTCGCTATTTTAGGAAAAAGTGGCACGGGAAAGAGCACATTACTCAACATCCTTGCCGGGATAGATCAGGCCGATTCTGGATCGTTATGGCTCAATGGAACGAATCTATCCTCCATGCCCGAACGCGAACGCACCCTATTTCGCCGGGAAAACATTGGTTTTATCTTTCAGTTCTTTAATTTGATTCCTACACTATCTGTGCTTGAAAATGTTACTCTTCCCCTGGAACTTACTGGAGTAGCCCAGGCAGTAGCCAGAGAGAGAGCCGCTCCTTTACTGGAATCAGTAGGTCTGTTAGATCGGGCCGGTGCGTTTCCAGATCGCCTCTCAGGGGGAGAGCAGCAGCGCGTCGCGATTGCACGAGCTTTGATACATGAACCGCTTCTAGTGCTGGCGGATGAACCTACGGGGAATCTTGATGAATCGACTGGTATGCAGGTGCTCGATTTGCTCGACCGTCTGACACGTCAAGTAGGGAACAATCTAATCATGGTCACTCACAGCGCTGATGCCGCCAGATATGCTGACCGTGTGTTTACACTGCATGACGGTATGCTGGAGATTGCGCGTGGCTAATCGTGGTTTAACCGTACAACCTCTCTGGCGTCTGGGCAGGCGAAATCTACTGAAACATCCGCTGCAAAGCCTGCTCATGGTGCTTGGAATCACCCTGGGTGTGGCTGTAGTGGTAGCAATTGACCTCGCAAATGAGAGCGCAAGCCGTGCCTTCGATTTGAGTGTGGACTCGATTGCCGGGCGAACGACACATACAATCGTAGGTGGGCCTGAGGGTCTTGAGGAGAGTGTATACGTCGATCTCCGACGCAGCGGGATGGTGAACGCAGCGGCCCCTGTGATCGCGGAATATGTATCTTCGCCGGAATTGGGTGGCGCAACACTTCGCTTACTCGGCATCGACCCTTTTGCTGACCCCCCTTTCCGGAGTTACCTGGATGGCGGTGGGCGAATCCCTTTGGAGCAGCTTACTGCATTTCTGACTGGGACGAATGCGATTCTGCTCTCGTCCGAACTCGCATCTCGCTACGGTCTTGACTCCGGCGATGTGATCCGCCTTGCGGTTGGAGGTCGCCCTCAGGAAGCGGTTATCGCAGGATTGCTCGAACCTCGTGACGAATTCAGCCGCCGCGCGCTGCAAGGGCTGATCCTGACCGATGTCGCATCCGCACAGGAGATGACCGGACAATTGGGGCGGTTGGGCCAGATCGACTTGATCCTGCCGGAGGATAGCCGAGACATCGAAGCACAGATTAGCGCCCTCCTACCCCAGGATGCGCGGATCATTCCAGTGGGGGCACGCAGCGGAACTGTGGCGGAAATGACGGCGGCGTTTCGCATCAACCTGACGGCGCTGAGTTTGCTGGCACTGCTGGTTGGGCTGTTTCTGATCTACAACACGATGACGTTCTCCGTGGTGCAGCGGCGACCTATGCTGGGAACTCTGCGGTGTCTGGGCGTTACCCGGCGGGAAGTGTTCTTGTTGGTGGTCACGGAAGCGACACTGGTCGGGGCGCTAGGTTCTGCGCTGGGGATCGGGCTGGGCATTGTGCTGGGCCAGGGTGCAGTGCAGATGGTCACACAGACGATAAACG
>JAHEME010000507.1 GCA_024643825.1 Chloroflexota bacterium
TTGTTCACGCCATCCTCCGAGAGGCGTTCGATGAGCGCCTGACCCATCTCACCTGCGGCTCCCGTGATCACCACAACTTCTTTACGCATGAGGCCTCCTGAAATACACCGATGGAAAAGGGAACGAGTGAAAGGTGGCCTACCGGGGATGCAAAAGAATCCTTCTCCTTGACCCCTCAACGATACTGCCAACGATCAAAAAAGCCAAGATGCCGAATTGCCCCCCTTCTGCCCACCCTGCTACAATCCACGCTTCTGCAACCCTTCCCATAAAGGGACTTTCCATAAATGGCGATTCTCCCCCGCGCAGCCCGTTTGCGCTTCCAGTTGGTGGCGATCACCGCCAATCGAACCGTCATCAACACGGGCTACCGCATGATCTACCCGTTCCTGCCCTTCATTGCAGCAGGTCTGGGCGTGCCCGTCGAGGCGATCACGCGGGCAATCGTGGCTCGATCCCTGTTGGGGATTGCGGCTCCTGCCCTCGGCGGCCTGGGTGATGTCCATGGGCGCAAAACGGCGATGCTCACCGGGATCGGCATGTTTGCTGCAGCAATGGGCCTGGTCGTTCTCTGGCCTACCTACCCCGCCCTCTTTATTTCCATTGTGCTGGCGGCGGCGGGAAAAATCGTCTTTGATCCGGCGATGCAGGCGTACGTCGGGGATCGCGTATCCTATCAGCAGCGCGGTCTGGCGATTGCCCTCGTGGAGATGAGTTGGTCGGGAGCCTTTGTGCTGGGGATGCCGCTGGCGGGCGCACTCATTGATCGAGGCGGCTGGCAGGCTCCCTTCCCACTGTTGGCTGCGCTGGCGTTTGCCGGAGGGCTGCTGTTGTGGCGCATCATTCCATCCGATACGCCCTTGCAGTCTTCTCGACCTTCCCTCTGGCAGGGTCTGGGAACCATCGTGCGCCACCCTTCGGCATTGGGTGGGCTGGCAGTGGGCGTACTCCTGAGTAGTTCCAACGAAGTCGTCAACATCGTGTACGGCACATGGATGGAGCACACCTTCGCGCTTCAGGTAGCGGCGCTCGGCGCGTATTCTGCTGTGATCGGTTTCGCAGAACTCGGCGGTGAGGGAATGGTCGCCACTCTGGTAGACCGGATCGGCAAACGACGTGCCGTCATCCTCGGAACCGCGTTGAACGCCGCCGCCTCGCTCGCTCTCCCCCTGATCGGGCGCACGCTCCCCGGCGCGCTCGCCGGGTTGTTCGTGTTGTATATCACGTTTGAGTTCTCGGTTGTGAGTGCAATTGCGATCATGACGGAGATTCTGCCAGAGGCTCGCGCAACGCTTATGGCAGCCAATGTGTCGGCGCATTCGGCAGGGCGCGCGCTGGGGGCGGCGGTCGGGCCGCTGCTGTTCGGGCTGGGGTTCAGAGCAAATGGAATCATGGCGGCTGTGATGGACGCCACCATCATCGTGATCCTGCTAACCGTCGTCCGTCAGGAATGAGCCAGCCGAGGATTCTACAATTCGACATAGCTCCCGTTCGGGTCTACCGTGCCGTTCAACAGCCGTTGAATATGTGCGATATGATCGATCTCATGCCAGATCGTGCGGCGAACGACCTTGCGTGGCGACCATAGTTCCCCCAGATTATCGACCACCGTCCGGTCACCGACCATCTCCCGCAGTCGAGCACGTGTCCACGCCCGGATCTGTTCCAACTTACCGCGCGGGTCATCGGGCATTTCCTCCCGGTTAAAGGCCACGTTGAGCCTGTCGTAATACCACCACTCTGCCCACGCGAGATGCTCCAGGATGTTCGCCAGCGTTCCACGCATCTCGCCGGGGATCGGCTGGTCGATCTGTCCCGGCGGGAAGAGATCGAGCAAGTCAAACAGATCACGCCGCGAGAGGGCCAGAATCTGGAGCGCCTCATCGACTTCCTCCTCGCGCAGCGGCAGGCGGTCGTCTTCAAAAAACGCCTTCGAGTTCCCTCTATCCTCCTGTACGAAGGATGCCCGATATACTTCCTTGACTTCTACGTCTATGGTGGCGCTGGCAAACAGCGGCCCCATTCCCTGCCCCGCCTGATCCATCCACGCAAGAAACGCCATTATCTGGGTCCCGGCGGTAGCAGCAGCCTCCTCCTGTGTGGGGCCTGCGCTGGTGCATCCGGGTAGCTCAAAAACCCAGGCAAGCCAGCGCCCGCGTTCGATCTCTTCGGCTCCGAGTGTGTAGCTCATTCGCCTCTCCGACCATTGCCTTGATCATCCGTGCTGTGTCAACGCCCCCTAATTTATAACGGCTTTGCCCCGATGTACAACCCGCGCCCGGAAATTCCCTGTTCATCGATGATTGCCATCAGTCCCGCCGCTTCGCAGGCAGCGAGATATTCGGCTTCGGTGAACAGGAACAATTCGTGCAATTCCGTTACATGCTCCACGCCCTCTGCCGTCCCCACCAGATAGTGAAAGTCCATCACCGACATGCGACCTTCCTGCCCGGAATGCACCACCCGCGCAACGTGCATCCCGCCTTCTTCGACGCACAGACTTCGCACCACGTTCGCATGATACACCTCCGGGGAAAGCCACGCTTCAAACACCAGCACCCCGCCCGGCTTGAGGTGACGGGCCATCGACGCAACCGCACGATTGAGCCGCTCCACCGAGCCAGTGTAGCCAATAGAGCTGAACAGACACGTCACTGTATCGAACTGTTTGCCGAGATCAAAGCCGCACATGTCGCCCTGATGCAGCGGCACATTGGGAAGACGCTTCCGAGCAATCGCCATCAAACCTTCGTCCAGGTCTACCCCTTCGACCACATAGTGATCGCGCAGGTGTTCCAGATGCTTGCCCGTCCCACAGGCGACATCGAGCAGCGTATTCCCAGAGGATCGAAGGTGCGCCGTGATCAGTTCATGAACCTGCTGGCTTTCGCCAGTGTAGTCCTTCCAGGAATACACCACATCATAGAGTTCCGCCGAATTAGTAAACATCGTGATCGCTACCCATCCTTGTGAGCCTCCCATTCCGACCGCAGCAGCCCGTAGATCAGCATGTCATACCGCTGACCATCTCGCTGAATAGACTCGCGCAGCGTTCCTTCGTGGATAAAACCCAGCCTCTCATAGACAGCAATCGCACGCCTGTTGTAGCTGTATACACTCAATTGGATACGGTGTAGATTCAACTCCCAGAAGCCGAACTGAAGCAGCAGGTCCATAGCTTCACTGCCATAGCCGCCACCCCAGTAAGCCGGGTCGCCGATACCAATTCCCAGCCAGCCATAGCCCTGATTCCAGACGATCCCCTCAAGCTCCACCAGCCCGATCAGGCTGTCATCCTTCACCAGCCGGACGGGGAACGAGTACT
>JAHEME010000508.1 GCA_024643825.1 Chloroflexota bacterium
GGAATCTTGCGCAGGCAGAAAAGCAACCTGCGCTACCTGATCAATGTCCCCCGGCACAAGCGCCAGAGCAGGGTATCCCGTCGAATCGCTGATCCAGGCACTCTCAAACACCCCATTCGGCCACTTGAGACGCTCACCACCGTTCGATGTCCAGGCAGGATCGTGAACGTAGATGTTTGCGTCATCATAGCCGATGACAACGACATAATGTTCCCCGGTGACCGGGCGGGTGGGCGTGGGGGTCGGGCCGGGCAGTGAGATTATTGCCAGCGGGCCGACCTCGCCGTATCCGGCATCGAGGATGCGGTCATAATCGACATAGACGATCACGGGTTTGCTCTGATCAAGCCAGCCTTTGAGCGCATCCAGCGAGCTATCGCCTGCCAGCGAATGGGGTTCGAGGTACAGGCCAATGCGGAGGCCCATCCCGGCGAGGGTGTCTGGTTCTACAAAGTCAGGGCTGGTTTGCCCCGATTCCTCATAGACTGCATCGGTGGTGATGACCGTCCCCAGACTGCCTAACACCATCGCCACACATGTTGGCCCGGAATCGTTACGCGAGAACCCGGCGGTGATGTCATCACGCTGCGAGAGGTAGGGAACGTCGAGCAGCACGGTTGGCAGATCGACCGGGACTGGCTCGACGGTGGGGGTTGCCTCGGCGATGCCCTGCGCACCCTCCGGGGTGGCCGTCCTATCGCGGTCGACAGCGTCTCTGGTTACGATGTTCGCCAAGTCCGGGGTGGAGATGGTCACCTGCGGTTTGAACAGCGCCGTCAAGGCGATGACGAGCAGGAGGCCCATCACCATGATCAGCGCCCCACCGCCGATCAGGAACCAGCGGTACTTCTCCCAGAAGGCGGGTGCAGGTGGCTGCTTCGCGGCGTCAGCGATACGCTCGCGCACGGCGACATCCTGCGTCGAATCATAGCCCGCATCTCGCACTTCAAAGAAACGCTGGGCCGCCGCGCGGACGCGCCCATCGGGATCTTCTCTGGCGATCAGGGTGAGGCGTTCTACCGCGAGGGCGGCGACCTCTGCATCGCTGCCACGGGCGATGTTGAACAGGTCGGCGACCGCCCCCCGGCGGCTGTTGCTCTGCCCGGAACGCAGGGTCTCTTCCAGCATAAACGGCAGGCGCGGCCCGGTATCCTCGTAGAAGATGAAATCTCCGCCCTGACTGCCGCGTAGATGCCCGAACTGGGGAATCTGCGTTTGCCCGCTTTCGGAGGCGATGGTCTGCTGAAGATACAGGCCGACCTCGCTGAAGGTGATCATGCCGTCGTCATCCATCGCGCGGGTGGCGAGCGCGGTGAGCATGCGGGTGGTCATCGATTGGAAATCGGAGACGGTCTGGTCGCCCGCCCCGGCGCTGATCACCTGATAGGCGCGGCGTACCTTGTACTTGTCGGCGGCGATGGATGGGGCGCGCGTCAACCCAAGTGCCTGCCCGCTGAAGCAGGCATCGAAGATGAAAGCGACGTGCTTGGCGGCGGCGTAGCGGATCAGCCCGGTGACTTCTTCCATTTCCAGCGCAGTGAAATCCTGCTCAGGGATGGTGTCGGCGGCGGCGAGGTAGCCCGATTCCTTGTTGAAACGATCACTCAGAGTGTAGCCGTGCCCGGCAAAATACACGATGACGCGATCATCGGGCTGGGTGCGGCGCAGATTGAAGAGAGCTTCGAGGATGGCCTTGCGGGTGGCTTTGCGACCAAGCAGCCGTGTGACCGTGAAGTTATAGGGCGGCGCGGCGAGGAGATCGGCAAACGAATTCGCGTCATCCTCCGCCTTGCCAAGTGAGACGAAGCGCGGATCGGCATACGAATTGATGCCAACCACCAGCGCATGAGAGCCGGAATAGACCGGCTGAATGTCTGCCATCGGATTCTCCCCCACCAGAGGTTATGCCTATCGCAACTATCCCCAGTATAGCGCAAATAAACAAGAAGATTGTAGTCGCACATGGCTAAATCGTGCTGGCTCCGGGAATCGAAGGAGGAATGTCACAATTGACGTGGATGGATTTGTCGCTTTAAGATGTTTCAATCGGAATGGGCCGATTCTCCGGGAGCATTGCCTATGGACTGACAAACTGCGCAGTCACGCTTTGGGTTGACTTTTCTTCGTAACCACCGCCACATGATTCAATGGGAGAACGCTGCATGAAGAAATCCGCCTTTGTACTCATCTTCGTTGTGATCCTTTTCTTATTGGCAGCCTGCGGGCCATCGCCGGAAGAGATCGCTGCGATGACTGCTGCCGCCGCCACTGATACACCTACCCCGACCAGCACGCCTACCAATACGCCAACGCCTACTTCGACGCCCACCCCCACGCCGATTCCGTACGATCTCACCGTCGCCGTTACCGATGGGGAAGATGGCAGCCCAATCACCACCGGGCAGGTGAGCGTGGCGGAATCGGGCGACGGGGAACCTACCCCCCTTGATGATGCGGGGAATGCTGTCTGGCTGGGGCTGCCCGGTGAGACAGCTTCGATCTCCGTGACCGCGCAGGGCTACGTGGGCGCGGAACAATCCACGACGCTGGAGCGCGGCCCGAACGTGGTCGAAATCATATTGGAGCGAGACCCGCGTCAGGTGCTCCCCGCCACAGCATGTATGGAAGGGGAAACCGTGGCCTATATTGAGGACTTCGAGGATGGGTTTGCGCAGGGTTGGGATTGGGCGAATCAGGGTCTCCCCGAAGGGTGGCTGGTGGAAGCTGGCCCCAATGAAACCCTGATGCTGCATGCCGCTGGCGGCCCGCATGACCCAACCCGGTATCTGATCCTTGACGGGAACTTCCGCCTCGATTTCGATTTCATACGAGTAAACGGTGGCGCGGCTACCGCTATCGGCGGGTGGTTCACCCTCTACTCCAATGGACACATCTCAGCCACACGGATCGGCTCGCAGCTTACGGTGACCGCGAATGGCGGGGTCGTGCAAACACTGGAAGCACCGGAGAACGTCGCTGCCTTTGAAGCAGGCGGCTTCAACGAGTTCTGGATCGACAACGTGGTGCTCTGCCAGATGCCGTAGGTCTACCACAACCTGAGATCACCAGCAGCCAGCCTTCACCAGGCTGGCTGTGTTGGGTTGGGTATCGGCGACCTGGCTTTTCCTTCGGGTACAAGAGGGACGAGCCGTTCAAGGGGATCGCCCGGCTATCCCTCTTTCAAACTCAGAAGGTTTTCTATCTTCGATTCCAGATCGGCCGGGTTGACGGGCTTGAACACGTAGTCATTGGCCCCGGCAGCAAACGTCTGCTCGACGATCCCTGAATCGGAGTACGCTGACAGCATGAGTACCGGTGTC
>JAHEME010000509.1 GCA_024643825.1 Chloroflexota bacterium
GGATGTTTCGATGGTTGTTCAGGATTCCTTTGGGCGTCCCTGTTGAGCCGGAAGTGTAGACCAGGTACGAACCATAATCAGGGTTGACAATCAGAGTCGGGTTATCCTCATGGAGGCCACCAGGCAGGGTGTCGATGTTGATCACCTCAAGCCGACGCGCCGAGTCAGCTAGCAGCCTTGCGCTCTCTAGATTCACGCTATTGGTCAGCAGCACGCGCGCTTCACTGTGGGCAAGAATCTGCGCATTTCGCGCCAACGGAGCGAAAGTATTGAGGGGAACATAGATCTTCCCCGCCTTGAGAGCACCCAGGATCGCGGTAATGGCAGAAGCGCCGTGCTCGAACAACAGGCACACAGCCTCATTGCCAGGGCCTAGCATCTCCAGCAGCAGATGGGCGATGCGGTTGGATTCCCGGTTGAGTTGATCATACGTGATCGTGTCGGTTTGGGTCTGGATTGCAGGGCGCTCTCCATGCTGCGCCGCCACCTCATAGAAGCGGGCAGGAACCGACTGTTCTACTTCATTCGCTGTCAGAGGACGCATAAATTCCTACCGTAATCTTTCCTGATACCAGGGTGCGAGCCATTGGGTCAGGCGATGAACCAGCCAGTTAAAGAGCATTCCAATCACGGCAATGACCAGCAGACTGGTATACATTTCGCTGGTTCGGAGGGTTCGCCATGCCGAGGCGATCATCGCTCCCAATCCTTCATGAGCAGAGATAATCTCAATAGCGACAGTCAGCAACAGAGCAATGTTTAAGGAGATGCGCAGCCCCGTGAAGATCAAGGGCAGGCTGCCCGGCAGAATGACCCGCCAGAGTGTTCGCCAGCGGGAGGTTCCATAGTTGCGGGCAACCTCGAAATGGGTCGGGTTGATCGTCAGCACACCCGCCATGGTGTTGATCACCATCGGGAAGAAGGTGGCGATAGTGATCACGACAATCTTGGATGTTTCGCCAATCCCAAACAGGATCACGATCAAAGGAAAGAGTGCGATCTTGGGCATCGGGTGCAGAGCAGATACGATGGGATCAAAATACGTCCTGATCCTGCGCGACCATCCCATCCCCAGCCCCAGCAGCAATCCCGCACCGCCGCCGATGCCAAAGCCAAGGAACAACCTCTGAAATGTCATCCCGGCGTTCGTGAAGAGATCGCCGTTCATTGTGAGCTTCCAGAAGGTACGTGCAATGGTGCTGGGTGGTGGGAAGAATAGGGCCGAAATCGTATTGGAAGACGCCAACACCTCCCACATGAGCAAGAACACCGCCAGCACAATGGCTGGCACCCACCGATCAAGGTGGGACACCCACCGATCAAGGTGGGACACCCACCGATCAAGGTGGGACACCCACCGATCAAGGTGAGCGCGGAGACCCGTGCGGGAAGATCTCATGCGTTGATCTGTAGATTTCTCCGAACTTCGTCGGATAACATCTCCCAGAGATGCCAAGTGATTTCCTTAAATGCTGGCTGGTCACGAATTTCCAATGGTCGGGGGCGGGGCAGGGCTACGTGGACTACTTCGCGCACCCGGCCCGGATGCCCGGTCATCACCACAATCGTATCCGCCAGCAGGACGGCTTCCTCAATATCATGGGTGACGTACACCACCGTGTTCTGATGATCCCTCCAGAGTTGGAGAAGTTCTTCTTGCAGCACGACCCGTGTCTGGGCATCTAACGCCCCAAACGGCTCATCCATGAGCAGAATTTGTGGGTTAGCCAGGAACGCTCTAGCCGTCGCCACCCGCTGCCGCATGCCAATGGAGATTTGGTGGGGAAAGTGCTGTCTGAACTCCCCCAATCCGAATTTCTTAATGAAGCTCAGGGCACGTTCCTCGCGCTCGGCCTTTGCGATGCCCTGAGTCTCCAACCCGAAGGCCACATTCTCCAGTACCGACATCCACGGAAACAGCCCGTTGTCTTGAAACACAAGGTCGGTACGCAGACGGGCATCGTCCGCTGGCTGGGAGAATACGATTTCTCCCTCTGTCGGTTCGAGCAATCCCGCGATCACCCGCAGCAGGGTAGATTTGCCGCACCCGCTGGGACCAACCAGACACACGAACTCGTTTTTTTCCACGCCAAACGATACACCATCGAGCGCCATCGTCATCCCATGAGAGGTATGGAACATCATGGAGAGGTGGTTGCACGTAAATTCCATCGGGTCTCTCAGGGTGCCAACTGCTCAACGGCATACTGTTGAAAGCTGGTATCGATCAACGAGTCAACAGGCAGGGCGGCATCAAGGTAGCCTGCGCTGACCGCCCACTCCTGAAATGTGAGAATATCCTCGGTATGGATAGAAATATTCTCGTCGAAGGTAGGCCAGCAGGTTGCCCGCACCAGTTCGGGATCAAGACCTGTGCCTTCGGCGATGATCTGCACGTTGCGATCCGTTTTGCCTTCGATAAACTGCCGTACTCCGCGCAGATAGGCCACCATGAAGCGCCGTCCCGCCTCCGGGTTATCCTCCAGAATCGACGGGCCAAAATTAACGAACGAATACTGGAAGCCCGGTACAACCTCGTTGGCATTCGCGATCACAACTCCCTGTTGGGCATTCAGTACCTGTGTGAGGGATGGCTCCGCCACCGTAGCAAAGGCGATGTCCCCCGCTTGTAGAGTCTCGCCAAGAGCTGCCGGTGGGACGACCACCCACTCAAAGTTGTCTACCGAGAGTCCCTTCTGCGCAAAGAGTTTTGAGACCCAGAACTCCCGGTAGTTGGCCTGGGTCACTGCCAGCTTAGTGCCTCCGGCTAAAAGATCGGAGTTATCAAGCCCCCCGGCTGCCGCAGCCCCGGCACTGGCGAGCAGCGAGTCGTAACTGCATCCCGGCGACAGATAGCCTTTGTCGGCTACCAACCTGACATTTTCACCCTGGGCAATGGCGCTGAGAGTCGCTGCATTGATAGCATCCGAGGTCACATCAACCTGTTTCTGGATCAGCGCCGGGAGCGCATCCACAGAACGGTCTAAGATCACCACCTCGACTTCCAACCCCGCGTCGGCGAAGTAGCCTTCCTCCTGCGCGATGAAGATGGGGGAATTCGACAAATAGGGTGGTAGAACAATTTTGACTGCCATCGGTTCATTCGATGGCGCGGCGGGCGAGGCTGGCCCCGATGCACAGGCCGCAAGCACCAGCATACTCAGTGTCAGGGTTGTGAAGAGCTTGAATCGTTTGTTCAAAAGGGTGCTCGCTTTCCACGAAACGCTCGGTGGCGATTGCAGGCGCATAAGTCTTTCAGGGTGCTAATTGTTCAACCGCATAGTGCTGGAAGCTCGTATCAATCACCGCGTCGGTAGG
>JAHEME010000033.1 GCA_024643825.1 Chloroflexota bacterium
CCGATGTCTGGGCCATCGCGCAGGGCTTTATCTCGATCACACCCATTCACCTCGATCTGACGGCGCACACGTTGTTGCCAGAGATCAAGAGTTGGGGCTTCTCCAACGAGGGCTAAAAGTTTGGACAAATCTGTATGGTGCGAATAGAACGCGCAGCATGGGGCGGATGGTCGGGCTGTGTTTCGATTGATAATGGTCTCATCAACCTGATCGTCACCACCGATGTCGGGCCGCGCATCCTTCACTTCGGGCGTGATGGTGGCGAAAATCAACTGGCCGTGATCGACGCCGATCAGGGCCAGACAGGCGGCGACGAGTATCGATTCTATGGGGGGCATCGACTCTGGCATGCCCCGGAATCTATCGAACGCACGTATGTGCCGGATAACCAGCCCGTCGAGGTGGAAACCATCCCCGGCGGTGTAACGCTCACCCAGCCCGTCGAATCCTCAACGCGCATCCAGAAGCAAATCACACTTGTGATGGCAGATGATCAGCCGCAGATGCGCCTTACCCATCGATTAATCAATCAAGGACTATGGCCTGTCGAGCTTGCGCCCTGGGCGCTGACCATGTGTGCGCCGAGCGGAGTAGGCATTCTCCCATTACCGCCGCTGGCTTCGCATGATCCGCACAACCTGCTTCCCCATGCCTCCGTTCATCTATGGCCCTATACGCGCATGAACGATCCGCGCTGGACGTGGGGCGAGCGGTTTATTCTGCTGCGGCAGGATGAGAATGCCACTGCCCCGCAGAAAGTCGGTGCGTTCACCTCGCAGGGATGGATCGCCTGCGCGCGCGCGGGAGTGCTGTTCGTCAAGACATTCTCAGTGAGCGTAGAGCATCTGTACCCGGATCGTGGCAGCACCGCCGAAATGTTCACCGATCACGCCATGCTGGAGATCGAAACCCTTGGCCCGCTGATCACCCTTCAACCGGGGCAGTTCGTTGATCACACCGAAACGTGGACTCTGCTCGATGGTATCCCTCAGCCGGAAACCGAACACGATGTTCTGCTCCACATCCTCCCACATGTGGAGGCAATTCTTGATCGTGTCCCCCCCTCATCGTGAACAAAGGGGGGAGAGAGGGTCAAGGGGGGAAGACCCTCTCTCACGCCAACCCTGGGAAGAAATCTATCTTGATGTGATTCTGCCTGATCCGTAGATGCTGTGTGAGTTCAGACTGCACCTCAGTGACCATCGCGTTAGGCCCAGAGATGTAGAACACACGATCCCGGTAGGCAAGGACATTCGCGCGAATCATCTTCGCATCTACACGACCGACGTGCCATTTCCAGTCAGCGGGAATGTGCCGCGTATCTGTGAGCGTATAGATCGTCCTGATCCCCAATTCTCGTTCCGCCCGGTTCAACAATTCCCAGTACACAATCTCATCTGCGGTTTTGTTGGAGTAAAGCACCACGATGTCTCGCTGTTGGTGTGTATCCAGCAGATACTGGATCATGCTGCGGAACGGGGTAATCCCGATCCCTCCTGCGATGAATACACACTTCTGGCGCGGGTCTTTTGGCAGGGTGAAATCCCCGGCAAGCTGCGCTGCGAAAATCTCAGTATGCCGATCCATGTTCAGCATCGACTGTTTATAGCTGCTCGAATTCGGGTAGAACTTCACGCCCAGCCGGATTTCATTCTCCGTTGGCGACGAGGCCAGCGTGAAGTAGCGCCGGTTGCCCCGGTTGTCAGGCGCATCGTGCCCCAGAGTCCACTCCATGTACTGCCCCGGTGCAAACGCCAGCCGCTGATTCGGCACAAAAATGAAATCGTAGATATCTGGCGAGATGCGGATCTTTTCTTTGAGCGTCAGGATCAACCGGGATTTCGGACTCACGAGATACGAGAAGACGTTGCCAACCAGCATGGCGATTTCCGGCGTTATGTACAGCGATCCGAAGTGGACGTCCGGCGCGAAGAGAAATCCAACCAGCGCCCCGTATATGATCTGTAAGGGGCGAGTGGGGGGCGTCGTCAGCGGCTCGGTCAGGATCACGAAGGCGAAGAAGAACAGCGGCGAGACGGAAAATGTGCGTCCCAAACTGGAGAGGAGATCGTTTCCATTGAAGATGCTGAGTACCGTGATCGTTGCCAGTGCTGAGATCAGGAAGCTGACCACCAGATCGCGCCGCTGAATCTTTCGCACCAGCAGCATCCCGCCGATCAACACAAATGGCAGCATGGAGGCGGTTCCGATCCACCAGCTTGCGTTCTGATTCAGTGTGATCGCCGTCAGCGCCACCGCGAACGTCACGGGGTTGAACAGATGCTTACGGTTGATCGCCACGATGTACTTCGAGGCCATCGCCCACACAGCCGCCCAGCCCAGAAACCACAGGCCGTTCGGGGATTGCACCGGGTCGATAATCAGGGCCAGGATTAGCGCCGAGATATAGACCGACTCGACGTTGGCTGGAACCTTGAAGACCCGCGCAAAAATCGTGTTCACGATCCACGAGGCGGCGATCAGAAAGCCCACATTGAGCAGCAACGAAAACGGATCGTAAGGCAGGATACCCACGATGCTAAACGCCAGCGCGATAACGAGCAGGGCAATCAGGTAGTACAGTACCAGACGGTACATCGTAACTTTATTCAACCATCGATCAACGAGCTTACCCATGATATACGTATTCCTTGATGCCGCTGGTAAGTGTGGCTCTACCAGTGGCATCGATTTGATAGCCTTCAAACCCATCCAGTGCTTCGATGAACTCAATCCCCATCGTACCCATAGCGAAGGCGGCGGTCGCATATCGATCCGCGTCCAGAATGTTCGGGCCGATCACCGTTAGACTCACGCACGCATCCAGAGTCTGCTCCGGCTGGTTGGGGTTATAGATGTGCTGCCCACGAATAGACGTGCCTGAGGTAGCCACTGCCTGATTTGTGACTGCCAGCACCTTGACGATCTCATGAACGTTGAATGGGTTGCGAATTCCCACCCGCCACGTACCACCCTCCGGGCTTAGTCCATAGGTTTGAATATCGCCACCAGCATCCACATAGAAATTAGAAAACCCCTTCATCCACAGCAGCGAGGCCGCATTCTGGATCGCCCATCCTTTGACAATGCCAGACGGATCATAGAACCCGTTTCGGGCAATATTGAAGTAGCCGTGTGTTTCCATCCGCGTTTGCTCCGCCAACTGGAAGATGTCGCGCATGTCCTCGCAGGCATCCTCCAGACTCAAGGTATGCGCGTTAATCCGGGAGATTTCGCTGGTCGGCTTATAGGTGCTGAATATTTCATCGACGGCCTCGAAGTAGGCAAATACCGCGTCGAGGTCACGTTCTGACCGATGCTGCTCCGCCACCTCCAACGTCACGGGCATTCCCATGATCAATCGTGTCTTCTTCATGATCGTCTATTGGGCAGAGAGTAAGGCGTTGTTAAGCGACTGGGCAAACGCTTCGCTGGTCAGAGTGGCCCCGGAAACAATATGGACATGGGCGCTCTGCACTTGCATCGCTTCAGTTTCCAGCCAGGGCAGCGCCTGCTGACTAATTTGCTGAGAAAGTCGGCGATGGTTGGGATATTGCAGCGGCTGGATATCTATGATCTTTCCATTTTGTACCGTAGCCTGCACTTGTACATTTCCATAGAATGCGTCCGCTACGCTGCCCACATAGGTTCCATCGCGATACTGCCCCTCCGGGGTTGCTGTTGGGGGCACGGCAGTCGGCGGCACAGATGTCGGAATGGTGGGTACTGATGGCTGAGGAACGTCCGTAGGTACAACCTGCGATACATTCACGGTGGCGGAGTCCGCTACTGAGGATGGATTGAATTTGGATGGTTGTATCTTCCCCTGCTGATTTGCCGCAGCAGGCGCAATCGGCGCAATGCTTGCTGTGCCTAAATCCTGCGTGCCTACAATGCGCTCATGAATGGCATACGCAACGAAGGTGAACAGGACAAAAATCGACAGCGAGAATTGTTTGACTCGCTGCCCAAAGGAGGTTCGCCGGGACTTGTTCTTTGACATGATAGAGTGCTCCTTAAACTACGACTTTTCTGCGCCTTGCTGAATAAGATGGTTGAAGTGTAGTGATCTGCCGTCCGCCGATGGTTAAATCTTTGTGAGGAAATTGTGATGATTTTAAGAGAATGATGAGGAATATGAGCCGCAAAGGATGTTTGCTGTTCCTGAAGCGCAATAGTTTGAAGACTTCCGCCTTTTCGCTGATAATAGAGCCGCTTAGAAGATTTCTATCTCCCCACCTCTGGAGGGTTAGCTCATGACCAGCAGCCACGCCGATCTGGTGCGTCGCAACAAGGAATTCACACTCGCAAGTTGGACAGCGCAGGATTCCTGGAATCCGCTTTCGATGGCCCGCGCGGAAGGCGTCTACTTCTGGGATGCTGACGGCAAACGCTACATCGATTGGTCGTCCCAGTTGGTCAACGTGAATGTGGGACACGGGCATCCCCATGTAATCAAAGCGATTCAGGATCAGGTGGCGCAGGTCGCTTATGCCTATCCCGGCATCGCCACTGAACCCCGCGCTCGCCTCGGCGAGATGCTGCGCGAGATTGCGCCATCGGGTCTCGTTAAGAGCTTCTTCACCAATGGTGGTGCAGATGCCGTCGAGAATGCCATGAAGATGGCGCGCCTCTATACCGGGCGGCAGAAGGTCATGACGCGCTATCGTTCCTATCACGGGGCCACCTTCGGCGCGATGACGGCTGGCGGAGACCCCCGCCGTCTTGCCAACGAGCCGGGCGTTCCCTGGGTCGTCCATGTGCATGGCCCCTATGCCTATCGCAGCCCGGCCTACCGGGGCCGCACCGAAGCCGAAGGCGATCAGGCAGTGGTCGATCAGATCGAGGAGACCATCCAGTTCGAAGGTCCGGAGAACGTCGCCGCCATACTGCTCGAAGGCTACAACGGAACAAGCGGAGTCATGCAGGGCGGCGAAACCTTCTGGCGCGGTATCCAGTCGATCTGCGACCGCTACGGCATTCTGCTAATCATCGATGAAGTCATGAGTGGCTTTGGCCGTACCGGGGAATGGTTCGGCGTCAATCACTATCCCTACGTAAAACCCGATCTCATGGCGATGGCAAAGGGCCTCACCAGTGGCTATGTACCGATGGGCGGCGTGATGGTCACTGAGCCGATTGCCACCCACTTCGCCGATCATCCCCTGTGGGGCGGTCTTACCTACAGCGCACACACGCTGGCTTGTGCGGCAGGGATCGCCAACATCGAGGTCTATAAGAACGAGAACCTGATCGAGAATGCGCGCAGCATGGGCAAGGTGATGCGCAAGGGCTTGATGGACCTTGCCGAAAATCATCCCAGCATCGGTGAAGTTCGTGGCACGGGGCTGCTTCAGGTCATCGAACTCGTCACCAACCGGGAGACGCGCGAGCCGATGAGCGCTTGGAATCAGCCCGCTACCGAGCCGATGAAGAAACTGGCGGGCAAACTGCGCGAACTCGGCATGAACACCTTTGTGCGCTTCAACTGGATATTCTGCGCGCCGCCGCTGGTGGTCACTGAGGAACAGATGCAGGAGGGGCTGGGTATCATCGATCAGGCCCTCGACATCACCGATCAGTCCTACCAGGGTTCGTAGCAGCCAGCCATCGAGGATCGTTTCCGTGTCAGAACCACGCCCTGAAGCGCCATCGCATCGCTGGTATCAAAGCGCCATCTTCTACGAACTGTACGTCCGCGCCTTCCGTGACTCGAACGGAGACGGGCATGGCGATCTGAGGGGCGTGATCGAGAAGCTGGACTATCTTCAGGAACTCGGCGTCGAGTGCATCTGGCTCCCGCCGATCTACCAATCGCCGCTGTTCGACGATGGCTATGATATTTCCGATTACTATGTCATTCATCCCGATTACGGCACGGAAGCCGACTTCGAGCAGGTGATCGTTGAAGCTCACGCGCGCGGGATGCGTGTCATCACCGATCTGGTGCTCAACCACACCTCCGATCAGCATCCCTGGTTCCTTGAGTCGCGTTCCTCGCGCACCTCGCCGAAGCGCGATTGGTATGTGTGGAGCGATACCGACGTGCGGTATATCGATACTCGGATCATCTTTCTGGACGTAGAAACCTCGAACTGGACGTACGACGAGGCCACTGAGCAGTATTACTGGCACCGCTTCTACACGAGCCAGCCCGATCTCAACTACGATAACCCCGAAGTTCAGGATGCGATGAAGGCTGTCATGCAGTACTGGTTGGAGAAAGGCATCGACGGATTCCGCGTCGATGCCGTCCCCTACCTGTATGAGCGTGAAGGCACGAACTGCGAGAACCTCACCGAGACTCACGACTACAGCAAGCAGCTTCGCACCATGCTTGATGATCGGTGGCCCGATGCCATCATGCTCGCCGAAGCCAATCAGCCCCCCGCCGATGTCCGCGAGTACTTCGGCGATGGCGATGAGTTTCACATGGCCTTCCACTTCCCGCTGATGCCTCGCATCTTCATGGCTCTGGAGTTGGAGGAAGTTCGCCCCATTCTGGAAGCGTTGGAGCGCACCCCCGCGATCCCCGATGGCACAGGCTGGTGTACGTTCCTGCGCAACCACGACGAACTCACGTTGGAGATGGTCACCGAAGAGGAGCGCCAGTGGATGTGGTCGGTGTATGCGCCCGAACCACGAATGCGTCTCAACCTTGGCATTCGACGACGCCTCGCCCCGCTGCTGGGCGGCAACCCACGCCGTATCATGCTCGCCAATCGCATCCTGTTCTCGCTCCCCGGCTCCCCGATCCTCTATTACGGAGACGAGATCGGCATGGGCGATGACATCGATCTGCCCGACCGTCACGGGGTGCGCACCCCCATGCAGTGGTCGGATGGCCTCAACGCTGGCTTCTCCGAGGCTCACCCCGCCGATCTGTATCTCCCCGTGATCAACGATGACACCTTTGGCATCGCCAGAGTCAACGTCGCCAGTCAACAAACCGATTCCGATTCCCTGTTTCAGCAAATGAAGCGGCTGATCGCCCTCGTGAAGCAGCACCGCCCCTACCTGACCGGCAGCGTCGCGTTCCTCAATGGCTTCGACCCGTCTGTACTGGCGGTTCGGCGCACCAGCGAGGCAGGCGATCTGGTCGCGCTGCATAACCTGAGTGCCCGCCCGCTTGCCTTCGATCTCCCTGCACCCATCGGGGGTATGACCCCCATTGACTACCCTGAATCAGGTGGTCGCCTGGAGTCCTCGCGTGCCGAACTTGATCCGTACGGCAGTCTGTTCTTCCTGCGATCCTGATCGGAAAATTGTCTTTACACTCGATCTCGTTTGTGCTAAAATATGCTTAATTAACTGAGATAGTATCCAGGGCTGTAGGTGGCAGCATAGGAACTGGGCGCAAGCTCAGTTTTCTGTTCATAAAGCGTCGAAAGAATCATGGAACCACCACCCTGGTGGTTCGTCTAGACCCCTAATCAGATGGAGTAGCAATGGAAAACCAGGTTGTCCATCTAACACGAGACGGATTTCAGAAGTTTGAATCCGAGCTGAACTATTTACGGAGCGTCCGGCGTGGCGAGCTTGCCGAACGGCTGCGTCTGGCCCTGGAAGAAGGCGGTGATCTCGTTGAGAATGCCGAGTTTGAGGACGCCAAGAATGAACAGGCATTTGTTGAGGGGCGAATTCAGTATCTGGAGATGCTGCTGAACCGTGCGGAGATCATGGAAGATAATGAAACTGCGGCCTCCGGTATAGTTGGTTTGAACAGCGTTGTCACCGTTCAAGAGGAGGGCGAAAAGCCAGAGAAATTCCACATTGTGGGCGCAGCAGAAGCCGATCCTCTGCTTGGTCGCATCAGTGATGTCTCTCCGCTGGGGCGCGCATTGATCAACCATAAGGTGGGCGATAAAGTCGTCGTCAGTGCACCGGACGGTTCCTTTACCTATAAGATCGTGGCTGTCGAATAAGATTCCCGGATACAACGGCTGGGATCGCCAGCCGTTGTTCGTTTTTCACCTCATCACTCAGAAAGTTCCTCCGTGTGGCAGCCTGAAAATAACGTCGAAAAAGATCGCAAAGAGAAGCTCGACCGCCTGCGTGCCAATGGCATTGAGGCCTATCCACATACCAGCAGTCGAACTCACAGCATCGCGGATGCGATAGCGGCATTTGAGGCCGTCGAAGGCCCGGATCCGGAGCATGGAGCATCCGAGGCTGTGCTGGTGACGGTTGCCGGGCGGGTTATGTCGCACCGACCGCAGGGCAAGTCCTCGTGGGCGCACATCGAAGATGCAACCGGGCGCGTGCAGGTCTGGGTCAAGCAGGATGCGGTGGGCGAAGACGCCCACCGGATGTTTGACGACGACCTCGACCTGTTCGACTTCATCGAAGTGACCGGAACGATGATGCGTACCCGTCGGGGCGAAGTCACCGTGCTCGCCGAATCGGTGCGCCTGCTGGCGAAGAGCCTCAGCCCGCTGCCAGTGGTCAAGGAGCGCAAGCTCGATGATGGGACGGTAGAGCGTTACGGTGGCTTCACTGACCCCGAAGAACGCTACCGCCAGCGGTATGCTGATCTGGCAGTCAACCTGGAGGTGCGCGAGATCTTCCGGGCACGTGCCCGAACGATCCGCGCGCTGCGCGATTTCTTCGACGGGGACGGCTTCCTCGAAGTCGAGACTCCCATCCTTCAGCCGATCTATGGCGGAGCAGCGGCCCGACCCTTCACCACCCATCACAACCAGCTAAAGCAGGAGTTGTACCTGCGCATAAGCTTTGAACTGTATCTCAAGCGGCTGCTGGTAGGCGGCATCGATGCGGTGTACGAGATCGGGAGGGACTTCCGCAACGAGGGTGTGGATCGCACCCATAACCCGGAGTTCACCCAGATCGAGTTCTACAAGGCCTATATCGACTATCATGGAGTGATGGCGATCAGCGAACGGATGCTCAAGTTTGTGGCAAACGCCGTGCTGGGAACCGATCAGGTGGTGTTTCAGGGCAGCACCATCGATCTTTCCAAACCGTGGGAACGGGTGACTCTGCGAGATGCGATCCGCGAGATGAGCGGCATCGACTATGCTCAGTACCCGGATGCCGAGTCGCTGGCCCGCGTGATGCAGGAGAAGGGCAAACGCCCCGATCCGGGGAGCACCTGGGGCAAGTTGGTCGATTCGCTGCTGGGGACGGATGTGCAGCCCCATCTGATTCAACCGACCTTCATCACCGAATACCCCCGCGACATCAGCCCCCTGGCGAAGATGAAGCCCGATGACCCGATGCACGTGGAACGCTTTGAGTTCTTCATCGGCGGCATGGAGATGGGCAACGCCTTCACCGAGATCAACGATCCCCTCGATCAGGAACAACGATTCCTCGATATGGGGCGGTTGTATGCCGCCGATAGCGAAGAGACTCATCCAGTGGACGACGATTATCTCCGGGCCATGCGCTACGGCATGCCGCCGAACGGTGGGTTTGGAATGGGTGTGGATCGGCTGGTGATGCTGCTTACAGATACGCCCAACATTCGGGAAGTGCTGCTGTTCCCGGCATTACGTCCTCGCGACGAATAAGCCGCGAAGTCCCCTCATCCGCTTTCAGACGATGGCAGCGCAGCATCTCTGCGAGTCCCTTCGGTGGGTTAGCCTCAATGCGCTCCTACCCGAAGGTGTTCCTTCTTCGTTACATCATCCAATCTGTGTTCTACTGAAACTGGCTACAAACGCCTTCGAAGGTAGCATTTTCTCGCCCGGTGGCTTATTATGACTTCGCCTTGTTTGATGCGAGTTTCTTGGTAAGGAATCGATATGCGCACCCGACTTATTGGTACTCTGCTGGTTCTCCCTCTGGTGCTTGCCGCGCTGACGATCAACACACACCCCGCACAGGCACGCGGCGGTCACGTCCCCGGTCAGCGTCCCAACCTCCCCAACGAGCAAACCTTCGGCACCGAGCACTTCGTGATTCACTATGCGCCGGGCGGGGCTGACGGAGTCCCACTGGCAGACGCCGACTCAAGCGGAACGCCCGATTACATCGAAAACGTGGCGGATGCGCTGGAGAATGCCTGGGATGTCGAGATCAACCAGTTTGGGTGGTCGCCTCCTCCGGGGGATGGAACACTGGGCGGGGATGATCGCATTGATGTGTATCTGGAAGACATCCTCAAAGATGGCTATGCCGGATACTCCGATTCGGAGGGCGGCTATGTCGGCGATAACCCCAACTCGTCAGAGTCTGAACGCCGCGCAGCCTTCAGCTACCTGGGCCTCGATAACGATTACGCAGGCGTCGAAGAGGTAGGCCGTGACGAGACCTCCCTCCAACTCATGCAAACCACTGTGGCCCATGAACTCAACCACGTCATTCAGGCAGGTTATGATGGCTTCGAGCAGCAGTTCTGGCTGTACGAATCGACCGCTACCTGGATGGAAGACGAAGTCCACCCGGACATCAACGATGGCGTGTATTACCTCTCTGACGTATTCGACGAACCCGACATCTGTCTGGTCGCCGAGCAGGGCTGGTACGCCAACTGGCTCCTTCTGCGCCTGATCTCCGAACGCTACGGGCGCGATACGATCCGCACCATCTGGGAAAACACCCGTTTTCTGGATGGCTTCGCTGCCATCGATGAGACGCTCGCCGTATACGGCAGCTCGCTCGATGATGCAGTGCGCGATTACGGAGTCGCCATGCTCCTGCGGGATTATCAGGAGGGCGCACTCTACCCGGCGGTATTCGTCGAAGGCACAGCCACCGAAGGTACATTCACCCCCCCGGACGGGGTGCAGAGTCTGGGCGTCGATTACGTGCGTCTTTCCAGCACGGGTATTGTCGAAGTTTCGCTGGAAAACGCCCAGCCCGATCTGACCGTGCGCGTGGTCGTGATCCGGGGCACGTCTGCCGATGTGTTCGACGGCGATGGGCGCACCCTCACCGTAGACCTGACCGGAGCCGATCACGCCTTTGCCCTGATTCAAAATAGTGCCCGTACATCGGAAGAAGATTCCTGCCAGTACCTTGGATACTCGCTCAGGCTGAGTGCATCGGGTAGCGCGCTGACTCCGGCATCTGGCACAGCTTCCGCCGCCAATTTCGGCACGCCCGTCGTACAGGCTGATCCCGGCAGTCTGGCCCCCATCCCGGAGCAGCCCTTCACGGGCGGCGGCGGCGAGTTCTCGAACTCAGCCACCAGCCTGAACGTATCCTTCGATCCCGTCATCCCAACCGCACCACCAGCGGGCTATACCTTCGATACCGCCTACATCATGTCGGAATCCGACTTCGGCGGCAGCGCCGACTATTACATCCCCGGCGGCGGCGAATCAGCCAATTACGACTATCTCGATTCGGACAATAACTGGCTGAGTATCACCGAGAGCCTCAGCCCCTACACCACCCTCGACGAATGGTTGACAGACGTAGCCTACGACTCCCCCGGCAGCCGCATTGAGGTTGCTGGCGTGGACGTTCTCCTCGAAGACCTCGGCGATGCCAGCGGCCCCTGGTGGAGCGCCACCTTCATCTACAATGGCCTGTTCTATGTCGTCGATGGCGATCACGATGAAGAGGCTGTCCGGGGGCTGGTAGCCGCCATTATCGCGACGGCTTCCGAGCCAGACGCGCCTCCCACCCAGCCAACGCCAGAGCCTACGCCAGCCCTTGTGCCCGAAAATCCACCCGCAGTCCCAACGGACGACATCGTACGTCCAGAGGATTGGCTTACCCCGGAAATCATGGCCCTGATGGGCGGCACAACGTGCCTGTTCTGCGGCGGCGGGCTGTGCCTGCTCGCTGGCATCGTGGCGCTGGTTGCCATCCTCATCCGTCGTCAGCGGAGATCGGCCTCCTGATGCGAACCCGGTTTGCAAGTGGGATCACCCACCGCCGCACAATTACCGGAATCTTGTTCGCGTCGTTCTTCACCCTGGGGCTAACCATCCCCCTGCTGGGAGTGACGATTCAAGACCTGGCAGCCCGTTTTCAGGTTCCGGTGCAGAATGCGGGCCAGTTTCAAACAGCGATGTCCGTAGGCGCGGTGTTGACGTCCGTCTTTGTCGGGCGGCTGTATGACCGTTTTAACGCTCGTGCCGTCCTCCCGGTCGGCACGGGTCTGCTGGCGCTGGCGATGTCCGGGTTCTATTTCGCCTGGGATCCCCTGAGTGGGATGATCAGTGCGGCGCTGCTGGGGGTTGGATTCGTCTTTCTCCTGCTGGGGCCTAACATCCTGATCACGCGCCTCAACCCGGAGAATGCTGCCGGATCGCTCAACGCACTGAATTTTAGCTATGGTGTAGGCGCGATCCTTGCGCCGCAGTTGGTGACCCTGAGTCTCCTTCTGCACGACGCGCGGCTGGCCTATCTATTCGCGGCGGCGGTCGTCGGGCTGATGACTATCCCTCTTGCCTTCGTTCACATCGCCCCGCCGCCCAGCACCTCAGATGACTCCACACCACGCTCAAAGTTGAGCCTCGCTGCGCTCCT
>JAHEME010000510.1 GCA_024643825.1 Chloroflexota bacterium
TGTCCACGCCTTGAGATGCCTCAAGGAACGCTTCATCCCGCAGGCGGCTGCCACCCTGATGGATCATCGTCCTCAGTTCAGGAGTAAAGCGGTCACTCTCGATCTTCCAGTTCGTTACGACTGAGGTCGGGCACACTAGCAAAATTGGGGCGGGAAGTCCACCAGACTCGGCTTTCATTTTCTGGACCATTGCCAGCGTTTGGATGGTTTTGCCCAGCCCCATATCATCGGCGAGAATCGCCCCCATCCCCCAGCGGCGAGCAAAGTCAAGCCAGGAGTAGCCATACTCCTGATAAGGTCGTAGCGTGGCATACAGATGTTCCGGCGGAGGGAGAATCTCCAGAGTTTCCTCCCCCTGCAACATGTTGAGCCAATGATCCAGCCAGTGATCGATCTCCACTCCCTCCACCGGCAGACCGCCGTGTGTATCAACCCCGCCGAGCGATAACTGCATCGCTTCCAGAATCGAGAGATCGCCTTCTAACTGCTGTTTCTCCCAGAACTGAATCGCCTTCTCAATTTGATCTGGGTCAAGCTGTACCCACTGGCCGCGAATCTGCACCAGTGGTGACTTCAAAGCGACGAGCGCATCGAATTCCTCGCGGGTGAGCACAGTCTCACCGAGTAACAACTGCCAGCGGTAGTTGATCAACTGATCGAAACTCATGTGGCCGGTTGAAACCTCGGCGACCCCTCTGGCTCGATTGCTGTCCAGTTTCAAGCGCACGCCGAGCCGGGTGCCGGGTTTGTTCCACCAGGGCGGGGTCAGCAGGCCAAAGCCGCTTTGCTGCAACTGCGGCGCGCAGTGGCGTAAAAAGTCAAAGGCCTCCTGCGACGAGAGCTTGACCGAAGCGGGATTCTGCTTCTGTAAGCTTCTCTGTATGGGTGTAAAGAAACGTCCCGCATATCCCAACCCGGCCAACAGGTGCTCCTGTGGGTGTTTGAAGCGCCGGTCCAGAATTTCGAGCGCGCCCCCTTCCGATTCCCAGACATCACCCGCCTGAACCACGAGGCTGGCATCATCACGTGCCTGCAGCAGATAATGCAGTTCCCAATCCTCTTCTTCTAAATCTGGAGCTTCAAGTCGGAAGGCAATGCGATAATGCTTGTCCCCCGCAATGGTCAGGGTGCGGACCCAGGCGCGATAGCTGCTATGAAGATGGTGTAGCTGCTCCTGGCGACCCTGTACAACCGGATCGTTCTGGAATAGTGCACGCAGCCAGCTAGTTAACGGTTGATTGTCGGTTGCTGGTGGGATAGTCGTCCAGCAGCGTATTCCGGCATCGGTCAGATAGTTGAAAAAACTATCGAGGAGAGCACGGGCGGGGATGGGTTCTTCTGGTTTCGGCGCTCCGGCCTGACAAATTGGAGGCATTGCCAGCGCAAGCTGAATGATGCGCCGGGCATCGTCTTCGCTGTCCAGCACCGGCTGCCAGCGTGCTTCATAATGTATGCTCTGTTTTGTCTGAACTTCAATCAAGGTAGGTCGGTACTTTTGCTGGGAAAGCACCTCAAGAACGAAATTGAAACCATACTGCCAGTAGCGCAGATCGCTGCCCAGTCGCAAGGGGGCGGGAGTTTGATCAATCAGTCCGACAAGGAATTGAAATGCAGACCATGCATCCAGCCATAGCCCACTAACCTTCCAGGGTAGCAGATCAGAACCATCAGCCTGCTCCCAGTCGTGGATCAATTCTGGCGATGGAACAGGGCCGTATGCATTGGCAGGTAGCCAGAAGGTAAGCACACGCCGCGAAACGCTACCCGGAAGGATTGTTTGAAGATGCGCCTGTAGTTCGTCCGTAGATAGCAAAAAAGGATGGGGCTGGGCGGATTTTCTACGTCGGTCGCATTTCGGGTGCTTCACTTCTGACGTTTCAGCCCATACCAATACGCCACTTTCATCTCCGGGTGTTTCTGGCATATGCCAATGGATGTGTAGAACGTACACTTGATACCTCTTAGGAAGCTATTTGGGACATTTAAGTAGCTTGTGCTCCCCCTCTCGACAGGTATCGGCACGTGTCGGCGATAAAGAGGGTACTGAGGGATGAAGTCAGAGTTTCTTCATTGACAAAGCCCTGCTACTAACTTTACATGGACCCTCAAGCTATGTCTACGACAAATTATAACTCCCATACAGGGGAACGAAATGCCCAGACATTCCTGGAGGGTAGCACCCGGAAATGGCGTGGCTTCGAACGAAGTTACGAGAACAGGGAATCTTGGCTGTCAATTGATCGCTGGGTTGAGCAAAAACGACAGCCCAACGTGCCGCTTCTGAGCCAGCTTTGGCCTAATTCTGTGCCAGAGTCTCAGCAGTCACTGTAACCACTCTATCCTCGCGTGCTACTCATGGGAGTCGAACCAGTGTCTGTGCTTTTTCAAAGGCAAAGTCTATGGGAATACATACAAAACCCCGCCAGAATCTGCTCTGACGGGGTTCATTCTTGCGTATAGCGCAGACTGGATTTGGCGAGAACCAGCCTCAATTCTGAACAATTCCCCGCGTCCATTTGGGCCGCGAGAAGAGGCTGTTTGCTTCAATGAGGTAAGGTACAGAAACGGCGGATTCAACTCAAAGTCGATCACCTTACCCTGAGTATCGATAATAATATGAGCGAACAGAATCTGCAACACGTGATTCTGCTTGCGGGTATCCAGCCTCAGGAAGAGGGTCGAAAGCCGCGTCATGAGAAGCAGCGCCACCTCCAGTCCATCCATGATTTCGTCCGTGCCCTGCCGAATCTGTGTGAGCTTCTGCTGAGCCTCGTACACCTTCTCCTGCCACTCGCGGTGCAGGGTGTCGTAGCTCACATCCGTTAGTCTGCCCTGCGCGAACAGCCGGGCCATCGCCGCCTCTTCCGTGTGCAGCCGCTTGACGCGCTCGTTCAACTCGGCCTCCTGCTCCTTGAGCGTTGGCCCTTTGATCTTCGCCAGATCGTTCTTATAGATCTTCCGCATTTCCGGGATGGTACGCGAGTCCACACAGATGTGGCTGAGAAGGTCAAGGACCTGGCTGTCAACCATCTCCATAGATACCAGTCTCCGGCGCTCCTCTACCTTGCTGGTAGTTGTGTAATAGGTGTAGTGCTTGGAGCGGCCCTTCGGGGTGCTGCCGTGCATCCGATAATCGCGCGCACGCCTGCCATTGTCAATCCGCATATTCAGCAGCCCGGTGAGCATATAGGCATGACGTGTCCTGCGGATCTTGTTCTCATCCCGCGCGCGGAGGATGGCGATCCCCCGGTCAAACTCCTCATCGGTTATCAGCGGGTCCCAGCGACCTCGCACCTCGCCACGCTGGATACTGAATG
>JAHEME010000511.1 GCA_024643825.1 Chloroflexota bacterium
TGACGACGGGCTACTTCTTTGAATGACCACCCGGTACGCTCCGGCATGGGGGGCAGTGTAACCTCGGTGAGTAGTTCACCCGGCTGCACGGCAGTCTCGAACATCGAGACGAAGAAATCCTGCGCGGAAACCGTGCGTTCGCCCGAAGCACCTCGAATGGTAAAGGTCGCTTCGAGAGCGGTCGCCACAGCGGGGAGTTCCGCAGCGGGGTCGGCATGGACCATACTCCCGCCAAACGTGCCCCGATTACGAATCTGCGAGTGAGCGATCTCTGGCATGGTCTCATGTACCAGTGGGGCATATTGGGCAACTGTTTCGCTTCGTTCCACCGCTGCCTGACGTGCCATGGCCCCGATGTGAACCGCACCCGCATCTTCCTGAATATAGAACAACTCCGCGATGCCATTCAGATCGACCAGCACTTCAGGTCGCGCCAGCCGGAAGTTCATGGTGGGGATCAGACTCTGACCGCCTGCCAGGGGTTTGGCATCGTAGCCATGTTCTGCCAGTAGGCTCAACGCCTCGTCGAGGCTGTCTGGCGCATAATACTCAAAGGGAGGGGGTTTCATACGAATGAACCTCAGTCAAAGTCTCTTTCCCTCAACTTCTGAGGGAAAGAGGTCAGGAATCAGGGTGAGGGCTTACTCGGTAAAGGCGACTGCCCGGCAGAAGGCCGCCTCGCCGCCCGCGAACTTCCACGGGAATGCGCCGAGTACAATGCGTTTGTTATGCAGCGCCGGATCGCCAATCACGCCGCCGAGGTTCTCTACATGCACGCAATCGTGCGGGAACAGGGCATTGTGTGTAAGCTGGTAGGCGCTATCCGGGAACAGCACGTCGATCTGATCCGCGCCGAACTTGGCCTCTGTTTGCGCGCGCACCTTTTGCCAGTGTTCGAGGCCACCCTTACCTAGAAATCGACCGATGGGCAGATTCATGGGGTGGTCGGTGCTGATCATGTCCACGCCCCACAGGTGAATCTTCTTATCCAGCAGCCAGTCACAGATCGAATAGTGTGGGCCTGGATGACGGTGAATGTACTTCTCTTCGTCCGGCTCATCGCCCCACTGGGCATGGCGATGCCACCCGGTATGGATGAACAGAATGTCGCCGTCGTGAATATCGGCCTTCGATTCGAGCAGATCGGGTGAGAAGACTTCCAACTCACTCATCTCTGCGCTGATGTCGATGATCACGCCGGGGCCGTAGAGCCATTCCAGCGGCAGTTGATCGATGGTCTTGCCGCCTGTGACGAAGTGGCGGGGGGCATCAAGGTGCGTGCCCATATGGTTCGAGGTCATGATGTACTGCGCATTGACGCCCTGCTCCGCCTTGCGCTTGATGTACTTGACCTCGAAGGGTGGGTAGAACGGCCAGAAGGGTGCGTCAGCGTTCAGTGGTTGCGAAAGGTCATGGACTTTCATGTAGTTCTCCTCTATCGTGCGTACCTGCGAAATGAATAGTGAATTAGAAGCCGTACTGATCGGCGAAGGCGACGAGCGCTTCTTCAAAGATCGCCATTGGCGGGCGCACCAGCCCCGCGCCGACCTGCCCGACCCCAGCTTCTTTGTGAGCAATCCCGGTATTGACGCGCGGGGTGATCCCGGTCTCGACGACCTTACGAATGTCGATGCCTACGGGTGATCCTCGAAAATCGAGTGAGGGAATGGTGAACGCGCTGTGCTCGCCTGCGGTGATCTCGTACATCTCCAGCGTGGCATTGAGCGCATCCTTCGGTGTGCCGCTGATGAAGGTGACAATCGCTGGGGCCGCCGCCATCGCAAACGCGCCGATGCCCGCCGTCTCGGTGATTGTGCTGTCGCCAATGTCGGCGTTGGCGTCGTCGCTGGTGAAGCCGGGGAAGTAAAGTCCATCGGGAATCTGTGCTGGGGCGGTGAACCAGCGTTCGCCGAGGCCGCTGATGCGAATACCAAAATCTGTGCCATTGCGAGCCATCGCGCTGACCAGCGTGCTGCCTTCAATGCCAAAGCCAGCATCGGCCATTGCTTTGCAGGCAGCCATTACCGGATTCAAGACAGCGAGTGCGTTATCGCCAATTGCTTTCAGTACATCGGAGGCGGTTTGAGCGTCCTTCGCGTTTTTTGCCACCAGTGGGGCCAACGCCTTGAGGAACAGGATCGACCCCGCTTTGTTGCGGTTATGGCCCTCGTCGCCCATGTGGAGGGCTTCCGCGAGCAGGGTCTTGATGTCGATGCCGCCATCGCTGGCATCCAATGCAGCGGAGAGAGTCGGAGCCAGCACATCCTGCATCCAGCGCAGTCGCTCCTGCACGTCTTCGCTGTACGCGCCGTAGCGCAGCACTTTGCCGTAGCCTTCGTTTAGATTCGAGTAGGCGCGGTTGCCGTGCGTCTTATTCTCAATGATGTATACCGCCATTGAGGGCGAAATCACACCCGCCATCGGGCCGACGGCGCTGTGATGGTGGCACGGCTCGAAGTTCACCTTGCCGCCAGTGACCAGCGCCTCTGCTTCGGCTGCATCTTTGGCCCGACCCTCGAAGATCAGCGCACCGATGATCGCGCCTCGCAGCGGGCCGCTCATTCGATCCCAGGTGATCGGCGGGCCAGCGTGCAACAGGACATCCTCACCCATTCCAGGGATCACATCCCGCGCGATGCCCATTCCTACCAGCACAGGGCGGGACTCCATCATACGCCCTACAGCTTCGCTGTTGGCTTTGTCTATGTCGGTCATTCTCTTCTCCCCACAAAATCGGATAAAGGAGCTATCCCTTCGACTTCATCCGCTCCAGGATTCCCATTAGCCTCTCGTTGCCGCCTGCCGGAGGCCGCCAGTTGACATGAACCACACCTGCTTCCTGCGCTTGCAGGCTCTCGGTGAAGCTCTCTAATCCTACATTGATCGCCACTAATGGCGATTTGATGATGTTCAGGTTTACTTCTGCGGCTGGTTGTGCCGGGGTTCGACGCGCTTTGCCATCTCCAACGGACGGTGTGAGGTTGCCTGCAAGGCGAGCGGCATCCTCGTTGCTGGTGACGACGACTGCGCCGACTGCTTCCAGCGTCTCAATTTGCCCTGCCATATTCTGCGGGTCTTCATCTGTGCCCACCACGACGGCGACGACTTCCAGATGGCGACCTGCCCCCACCGCTCTCTCTCTGGCCTTCTGGATCGCGGGGGCGAGTTCGCCTGCGGGGTCGGGGTGTGCCCCGTAGCCCAGCACCACATCCAGCAGAATCACAGCGGTCTCTGGATCGTTGGCCTCCTGCATCAGCCGCTGAATCCGCAGCGTATGATCGAGCATCGGGTGCAAACGGCCCACGGTGAATTCGT
>JAHEME010000512.1 GCA_024643825.1 Chloroflexota bacterium
GCCCCACGGTGATCGCCCTGACACGGCAAGGACTGCCAGTTCTGGATCGAAAATCTCTCGCACCAGCGAGCCAGGTTGCCAGAGGTGCGTATGTTTTGAAGGATATGGGGGATCAGCCAGAGGTTGTCCTCATAGCTACCGGGTCAGAGGTCGAGCTTATCCTTGATGCTGCAAATCGGTTGATGGAAGAAGGGATCGCTACCCGTGTAGTCTCCATGCCGTGTTGGGAATTGTTTAGAGAGCAGCCCCAGTCCTATCGAGACTCGGTGTTCCCTCCTACTCTCCGTGCCCGTGTTGCTGTAGAAGCGGCCTCGCCGATGGGGTGGCATGAGTGGGTAGGTGATGGAGGCATGATCGTCGCAGTGGATCGTTTCGGGGCGTCTGCTCCAGGTGGAGTGGTTTACAAGAATCTTGGATTCACTGTCGATAATGTCGTTGCATGTGCACGGCAAGTTCTCGCGGTGAAGGAATAGCCATGAGAATCGTTATCGGGGCTGATCATGCAGGATACGAGCTCAAAGAAGGCTTGAAAGCCACAATTGAGGGACTTGGACATATCGTCGTGGATGTCGGAACTTTCTCGACGAAACCCGTGGATTATCCCGACTATGCGCAGGCAGTAGGAGAAGCTATCAAAGAGGGTCGCGCAGATCGGGGCATTCTCATTTGCGGCAGCGGTGTTGGAGCCAGCATCGCTGCGAACAAGCTCCCCGGCATTCGGGCGGCTGTGTGTCATGACGTTTACTCTGCACATCAGGGGGTTGAGCACGACGACATGAATGTGCTCACACTTGGGGCACGCGTAATAGACAGTGAGCTTGCGAGAAGTTTGGTGGAAAACTACCTTGGCGCAATGTTCTCTGGCGATGAGCGACATGTGCGTCGATTGAACAAAGTGCTAGAGATTGAGGCGCGCCATTGCCACGAATAACGCTGCAAGAAACAACACTGATTTTCACACTACGTTGCAGTAACCAGTCTGGGGAGGATTCTTGCTCATGAAGTTGGCAATGGTTGGACTTGGAAAAATGGGAATGGGTATGACGGAAAGGCTCATCAAAAAGGGGCATAGCGTCATTGGCTCTGACCTCAGTCAGGAAATGGTAAGCGAAGCCGTATCCAAAGGGGCGATTGGCTCCATCTCTCTTGAAGATGCGGTTGCCAAATTGGATTCAAAGCCTCGGATCATCTGGGTGATGGTTCCGGCAGGGGAACCGGTGGCGGCAATTCTTCAGCAACTGGCCCCGATGCTCGACGAAGGGGACATTGTCATCGATGGGGGAAATTCTTATTACAAGGATTCTATTGAGCGTGCCACCATGCTGCGATATAAGGGCATATCTCTTCTGGATACCGGGGTAAGCGGCGGAATCTGGGGGCTGGCAAATGGCTTCAACCTGATGGTAGGTGGGGATAGAGACGCATTCCTTTCTGTTGAGCCGATCTATCAGGCTCTTGCCCAGAAAGGTGGCTATCTATATGTTGGTGCCAGTGGGGCTGGTCATTTCGTGAAGATGATTCACAACGGCATTGAATATGGGATGATGCAGGCCTATGCGGAAGGGTTTGAGCTTATTCGATCCAAGGAGGAATTTGGGGCAGACCTCGCGGCGCTTGCTCGGTTATGGATGAATGGAAGCGTCATCCGTTCGTGGCTCCTCGAACTGGCAGGCAACGCTTTGGAAGAGGATCCGCAGCTTGATTGGGTGGAATCGTCTGTCACAGACTCTGGGGAAGGGCGCTGGACGGTGATCGAATCCATAGAGCAGGCTGTCCCTTTGCCCGTGATTACGCTGGCACTCCAGGCACGTTTCCGGTCAAGGCAAAAAGACACTTTTGCGAACCGCCTTCTCTCTGCTCTACGCAATCAGTTTGGTGGACATCCTGTCGCGAGGAAGGAGTAGGTACCATGGCCGCGTCAACATCTGAGGACGTGGGGCATAATCCTCTTCGGGAGGGCCTACGCATGGGGCGCATGCCGGAACCTGCTGCGATGGTAATCTTCGGGGCTACCGGGGACCTGACTGCGCGTAAACTTGTTCCGGCACTGTACAGTCTGGCCTGTGAAAATCGTCTTCCCACCAGCTTTCGTGTTGTTGGGTTTGCCCGGAAGCCGTGGAAGCATGAGGATTTTCGGGATGCTATGCGGGAAGGAGTTGAGAAGTTCAGCCGATACCCCGCGGAAAGCGAAAGCCTCTGGAAGAGTTTTTCTAGTAATTTGTTCTATTCACCGGGGAATTTTGGGGAAACTGATGATTTCCGCAAGCTCGACAAATTTCTGCAGGAGCGTGCCCAGGCAATGGGCGTTCCCGATAATCGGGTGTATTACCTGGCGGCTCCTCCACAATTCTTTGAGAGCATTGTAGAGAATCTTGGCGCAGCAGATATGGCGCGTGACCAGGATGGACGGTGGCGCAGGATCGTGATCGAAAAACCGTTTGGTCGTGATCTTGATTCTGCCAGGGCATTGAATACTACATTGCACGGCGTATTTGAGGAAAGCCAGATTTACCGCATTGACCACTACCTTGGAAAAGAAACAGTGCAGAACATTCTGGTATTTCGATTTGCGAATGGAATGTTCGAGCCAATCTGGAATCGACAGATGGTGGATCATGTGCAGATCACTGTCGCGGAATCGGTGGGTATTGGAGAACGAGCGGGATACTACGACAACGCGGGAATTATTCGAGATATTTTTCAGAATCACATTTTGCAGGTACTTACTCTGATTGCCATGGAGCCTCCCGTTGCTTTTGAAGCAAACGCAATCCGCGACGAGAAGGTGAAGGTGCTGCGGTCAATGCACCCATTTACGACTGACCAGGTTAAGCAGGATACCGTACGTGCGCAATATGCCAGCGGTGTTGTGGATGGCATTCGTATTCCAGGCTATCTGGAAGAATACAACGTGCCCGCTGATTCGAAGACCTCCACTTATGCTGCGTTGAAATGGTCGGTGGATAATTGGCGTTGGCAAGGCGTTCCTTTCTATTTGCGCTCAGGGAAGCGCCTGGTCTCGCGAGCGACCGAAGTATCTATTCACTTTAAGTGCCCACCCACCATGCTGTTTGAGCAGAATCATGGTGATGAGATGCGCGCCAGCATACTCACGTTGCGGCTACAGCCGGATGAGGGCATTGCGCTCCGATTCGATGTCAAGACACCGGGGCAGGGGTTGCAGCGCCATCCAGTCATGATGGATTTTCGCTACGGATCGTCCTTTGGAATGGCGGCACTGCCAGAGGCATATGAGCGCCTCCTTCTGGATGCCATGCTGGGAGAAGCCACGTTGTTCGCACGAAGCGATGAGAT
>JAHEME010000513.1 GCA_024643825.1 Chloroflexota bacterium
TTACCGATGCCCTCCGTATTCAGCTTGCCAAAGAAGGCTTTCTCCTGACCGATGTCCTCGTCCGCGATATTTCCTTCTCAGATCAGTTCACCGAAGCGATTGAGCAGAAGCAGATCGCCGAGCAGCAGGCCCAGCAGGCCGCCTTCCGCGTGCAGCAGGCGCAGCAAGAAGCAGAGCAGGCCCGCGTCGAAGCGCAGGGTAAAGCCGACTCCGCCGTGATTGCCGCCGAAGGTGACGCGCAGGCGACAGTGCTCAAGGCCCAGGCCGAGTCAGAAGGACTCCGGCTGATCAATGAAATCATCGCCCAGAACCCGAATCTGATTCAATATCAGTATATCAGTCAGCTAGGCGATAATGTCCGCCTGATCATTGTGCCCAGCAATACGCCGTTCCTGTTCGATATGCAGGAATTGCTTAACCAGGCGGGCGTGGAGACGACCACCGGGCCGATCCCGACCCCGGCGGAACCAGCACCCACCGATCAACAACCGTAACCACCGAAGGCCCTCGCGCATGCGAGGGCCTTTTTGTACCTGCAATCACAAATTACAGAAGTTGCCCGGTTGATTTATGAACGCTATAACCACTGGGTTGGAATCGATATAGATAAGTAGTCGGGATGCACTTTTTCTCACGCAGGATGGTGCCTGTGGAGGGAGCAGAGGGGCAGGCAGTCATCCCTTGTACCCATAGGAGGGTATCTGGTGGTACAGGAACTTCCGAAGTACGCGTACTTTGAAGGCGAATTTGTTCCATTTGAGAAGGCGACCGTCAGTGTGATGAACCACACGCTGAATTACGGTACAGGTGCATTTGCTGGCATTCGGGGCTACTGGAATGACGAGGAGGATCAGCTTTTTGTCTTCCGACCCCTGGATCATTTTAAGCGTTTCCTCAATTCGGCACGCCTCCTCTCCTTTGATCTTGACTACACCCCGCAGGATCTATGGCAGGTTCTTCTTGAGCTTCTCCGAATGGAGGGATGGAAGGCCAATACCTACATTCGACCTCTGGCCTATGTGAAGAACAGCTTGATCGGCGTACGCCTGCACAACCTAGACTATGGCGTTACCATGTTCTCCCTTCCCTTCGGTAGCTATGTCGATAATGAAGAAGGCTGCACTGTGACGATCTCGTCCTGGCGTCGCGTCGATGACAACAGCATCCCCGCGCGTGGCAAAATCACTGGCTCATATGTGAACTCCGCCTTTATCAAGAGTGATGCCCAGCGCGCTGGTTTCACCGAAGCACTGGTTCTCAACAAAGACGGACATATCGCCGAAGGAAGCGCAGAAAACTTCTTCATGCTTCGTGATGGCGTTGTCTATACGCCCCCCGTCAACGCCGATATTCTCGAAGGCATCACACGCCGCACGATCATTCAGCTGCTTCGCGACGACCTCGGCTATGAAGTCGTCGAGCGCAATATTGATCGTTCAGAGGTTTATCTGGCAGACGAGGCTTTCTTCTGCGGCACAGGGGTTCAGATTGCCGCCATCACATCGATAGATCATCGCCTACTTGGGACTGGCTCAATGGGGTCAATGGTCTCAGAACTCCGCGATCTCTACTTCAACGTCGTGACCGGACGCATCCCCAAATATCGCTCCTGGACAGAGCCAGTCTATGAGGATGTTCCGACTACAGTGAGTTAACTCGGATGGAACACACAAAACGGGCCTGCGTCGGAATGCAGGCCCGTTTTTGATTCTACATCGGGTTAACGGCACCAGCCTACGATGCGGGGATCGCCGAGGAACGGAACCGGACAGGTCAGGAACACGACGGCAAACAGGAGGAATCCTAACACAGAGAGGATGATAGCAAGACCTCGTGTATCATCCGATGGTGAAATCCCCATGACGATCAGTGGCACACCGACCATCCCCACCCGGAAGATGAAAATCACAAAACGCGGCAGGTTGATCAGGTTCGAGTACAAATCACCCGCCGTCACCAGTGCCAGAGCTGCCAGAAAAAAGATGAACGCCAGCGAAACGTCACTTTGCGATGCCACCAGAATGGTCAGCGCGCCAAGCAGGATGATGTAATGCAGTATGCTCGTCCAATGCAACGGCGCAACAGGGATCAACTGAACAAGCTCAAAACCTTGTGGCATACTCCCCCTCCGGGATTCGGCGATGAATCAAAACGATCTCGAATAAGATGATTACATTATAGGGCTTATCTACTTGAGCACAATTGGAATCAGGTTAGTTGTTGCCGCTGTCATGGTGGAGGGGATGTTTTGTGTGGGAGCACCTGCCCTAAAAAGCGCAGTCCCCACCAAGAATGAGGTGGGGCTTGATGGGGACTTTCGCCAAAGGAGGAGACAGCGATAGGCCGTCTGTAGTTGTTATAATACAGGATGTCTAAGGCAGTTGATAGTTACAGATCACATCTCTAAACCATGACATTTTGCATATGGACAGCAGATAGTCTTCTCGGTGCGGGGTAAGGTTGACCGATCCACAGGATTCATCATCCAATCGGCGCAAGAATCAACACGGCGCGGCCTCCCTCGCGGAGCTTCGGCGGCGGTTGAATCGCCTTGGTGTTACCACTGGACGTGAATTTGTCCCCAAACCTCGCATACCAATGCCGTCTGTTGAAGAGATGGCAGGCGCAGTAGTCGAAGAGACTGCACACGGGCCGAGCTTTCGCGTGGTGCGTTCCTACGCAGGGCAGGTGGAGCATGGCTCGATCACGCTTGGTCACTGGTTGGAGCAATCTTCTCAGATAGTGGCGCAAGTCAGTATAGAGAGCACTCTGGAGAATGCCGATCTCCGTAACTTCCTGTTCCTGGATACAGAGACAACCGGGCTGGGGGCAGGCACAGGCGTATTTGCCTTCATGGTCGGTATCGGCTTCTTTACCCAGACGGGCGAATTTGAAATCCACCAGTTCTTCCTGCGCGATCCCGCAGAAGAACGTGCCATGCTGGAGCTTCTCGATGCCCATATGCGCCGCGCCGACGCACTGGTGACATTCAATGGGCGTACATTTGATGTCCCCTTGCTGGCAGATCGCTTTATTCTCTCTCGAATGCGAGCGCCGATCCTCACCCTTCCCAACCTTGATTTGCTTCACCCCGCCCGCCGTCTGTGGCGCAGGAGGCTCGAATCCTGCCGTCTGGGATCGTTGGAGGTGGATATTCTGGGGATAGAACGGCAAAGTGCCGATGTCCCTGGCTCCATGATTCCGTACCTGTATCGGCAGTATCTTCAAACGGGCGACTCCCGTGAGATGACGCGTGTCCTGTATCACAATGAGCAGGACATCCTATCGATGGTTTCCCTTGCC
>JAHEME010000514.1 GCA_024643825.1 Chloroflexota bacterium
GTGAGGATTATCTTAAAGAAGCCATCGATAGCGTTCTTGGTCAAACATACGGTGACTTTGAGATTCTAATCATTGATGATGGCTCAACGGATGGAACATGGCCCATCGTACAGCGATATATAGCTGATTCGCCTGGTCAGATTCGGGGACTGCAAAAACCGAACGGTGGGACTGCAAGTGCTCTTAATGAAGGCATCCTGGCAGCGGCTGGCAAGTACATTGCCTGGCTCAGCCATGATGATCGTTTCTTGCCACACAAGCTGCAAACTCAACTAGATCTGCTGAGAATTCATCCTGAGATATCCGGGGTATACAGTGATTACTTCCTTATTGACTCGGCTGGTATGTGTATAGGCCTCGTTCATTCTGCATGGTACCCTCAACGAGTCATTCTCCGCCGCTTCCTCCAAAATATGTTTATCAACGGCAGTACACTGTTAATTGAGCGACGCTGTTTGCAGGAGGCAGGATTATTTGACGAAGAACTGCGATATGCACATGATGCTCTGATGTGGGTGCATCTGTTGCAGCACTATGCACTTGCCTATGTACCGGAGGCGCTAACAGAGTATC
Source organism: Chloroflexota bacterium (assembly GCA_024643825.1). GTDB lineage: Bacteria > Chloroflexota > Anaerolineae > Aggregatilineales > UBA3940 > JAHEME01. The sequence continues at coordinate 574 of JAHEME010000514.1, forward strand.
GAGTTCATTCCGGACAGGGCACCAGAAAAAAGAAGGCGATTCGTAACGATAATCAATTGTGGTTGAGGCAAGCTGTCGACACCTATTCTGTTCACCAGATCTTCCCTGAATTAACAGCGCAACTTGCCCGCCCAGAAGATCTAGCCAAGGCGTATCTCTACCTAGGTGATGTTTTCACGATCCGGTATCGGCAAATTACCTTAGGTTTTGAACAGTATTGGAAAGCATGGCTTGCCTGGCGCAATCTGCACAATCCCGTTTTCTATCGGAGCGCCCTTGGGGTTGTGCACGTTATTAAGGATAAGTTGCGCGAAGTCTTCCGTGAAATTCAACAGCTTGTTGCGCGGGATACAGGCGAGGAAAGCGACCCTAGCTATTCTGAGATTGAACTTAGCTTCTGGTGTGAGATAATTCCAGATATTGACACTTCCAGTGTGCAGACAGAGTAACCGATCTTGCGTAAGGAAAAACTGCGTATTCTGTTGACCAATACACTTGCTCGTGAGGGCGGAGCTGAACAAGTTGCTTCGTCTCTCCTGCTGGGTTTCCTTGAGAGAGGGCATGGCGCCTGGCTTGCAGTCGGTGTGAACAATAGTTTGGCTCCCAATGTGGTCTTGGTCGATAACACAAGAACGAGCAATCTGTGGTCACGCTTTTGGTGGAGCATTCACAAGAGAACAACACAGATTCACTCGAAGTTCGGGCGGTGGGGGGAGCGAATTCGGCGCGGACTCGCATTGATGGCCGAGCCATTGGGTATCTTGGAAACCTTAAGGGGATATGAAAACTCTCATTATCCTGGCACTTACCAACTCTTGAATCTGCTTCCGCAGCGGCCAGACATTCTGCATTTGCACAGTCTACAACGAGGGTATTTCGAACTCGAATCCTTGCCATATCTCAGCAAGCAAGTTCCGACAGTTCTGACATTGCACGACGCTTGGCTCCTCAGTGGGCATTGTACCCATCCATTTGGTTGTGACCGTTGGCTTACAGGGTGCGGACGGTGTCCTGATCTTAGTATTCCGCCAGCTATACTACGTGATGAGACGGCGCGAAATTGGCAGCGAAAGAAGAGGGTCTTTGCGCAGAGCCGTCTCTGGATTGCGGCAGATAGTCATTGGCTCATGGAGAAAGTAAGGGCATCTATGCTCACGTACGTAGATGCCCGAGTAATCTACCCGGGGATAGATCTGCGCGTGTTCTCTACTAGAAACAGGAAAGAAGCCCGGCATAAACTCAACCTGCCACCCCATTTGAGGATTCTTCTCTTTGTCGCAACAAAAGCTCGGAGTAACCCCTGGAAAGATTATCAATTGCTCAAGAGAGTCGCTGGGCAAGTAAGAAGTCTGATGGGCGACCATGTTATACTTTTGGTCGTAGGTGATCCGCTGTCTGGTGAATTGGCTGAAGAGGATGATGTATGGTTTGCGCCTCCAACTATTCAGCCTGAACAGCTAGCCTTGTATTATTCTGCTGCGGATATTTACGTGCATGCTACCCATGTTGAAACGTTTGGGTTGACAATTGTTGAAGCCATGGCGTCCGGTATTCCAGTAATTGCGACAAGAATAGCGGCAATACCTGAGCTGGTTGTTGATGGTCGAACAGGCTACTTAACTCCTCCAGGTGATAGCACCGACATGGCCAACCGAATTGTCGAGATCCTCAACAACAATGACTTGCAGCAAAGCCTCGGGAACGCTGCTTTAGAGTTCGCCAAACGCTTTGATGTAAATAGGACTGTTGAGGCTTATCTTCAATGGTATTATGAAATCCTTGCCGAGGATCGCGAAAGTCAGGGGCCCATGCAAATGTATAGATCAACCCACTGGACTCAAGAATCTTCATAATTACAGAATAGAAAGCGGGAGTGCCACGCGTGATGCAGAACCAATAGATACCTATGGCGTCGCCATCCAGAGCAAGCTTCTTTTATGATATCGTCTCCATCCTGATGCTACTCCTATCGATCGTAACTGCAGGGTCGGTTATAGCAATCGCATCCGCAAGGACTTCATCTTCGACGAATGCTCAGCCCACGGTATTCCATATTCCAACCGAAACCCCAACATTGAATGGGCCCACCCAAAACCCGACTTGGACTACAACACCCACACCTACTTCAACACAAACTACGACCTCAACGAATACCCCAACCAGGACGCCTACTTCTACGAATACGAGTACACCCAGTCCAACACCAACCCCGACACTAACGCTAACTCCAACAGTAACGCTAACTCCGACAGTAACGAATACTGAATTTCCATCGGCGACACCCACAAATACTGATACGCCGGAGCCAACAAGCACATTTACCGCAACATACCCACCGACGCTACCCCCAGAGGATATCCCTGTGGGTGTGCTAATTGTGCCAGAACAATATCTTTGGCAATCTATACCAAGTGGTTATCACTATCTTGGTAGTGCAGATCGGATAGCGCTGGGTTTTAACATGACAGGAGGCGGTGCTCTTGGAAGTGTACAGTATCAGGGAATGGAATTGGCAGATGACTCGGATTATGGTCGATACATCCAACTTTCACTGTATGATGCAAACCAGCTAACCAGTCCTCTGGGAATCCTCGGATGGAATCCAGTCCAAGCTGGAGATCGCCACGGTTTTCCGGCGAAGGTGCTGGCATTCTACCGAGCATCTACAAGTGTCTATATTCGGTCTCAGGGCATTGAGTGGGGAATGAATAATACTACCTCAG
>JAHEME010000034.1 GCA_024643825.1 Chloroflexota bacterium
GATGCGATCTATCAACAGGTGACTTTCGATGCAGCGACGGGTCTTCTGGCGGATGACCGCACACCCCCGGAACGGCGCGAGACGCGCATCTTCCTCGATCTGCCACCGCAGGTTCATGAGTGGGCGCGCCGCATGGGGCTGGATTTGCTGCCCGATTCGCTAGCGGCTGTGTCGGCGGCGGGGGATGCAGCCGAGGGGCTGGTGATCGCCTCCCCCGATGCGTATACGATCTACAAACTCTCACCGGAGATGCCCGCCGATTCGCAGCGGCTGCGGCTGGTGGCGGCAGGTCCTTCGGGGATGCACGATGTCACCATCTACGTCGATGGCGTGGCCGTGGGAACTTCGGATGAAGCGCCGTTTTCGGCATGGTGGCCGCTGGTCATTGGCGATCACACGGTCTACGCATCAGGCGTCACTGCCGATGGGCGCACCATCACCAGCGAGGAACGCCCGTTCCGGGTCAACCCACCCGATTGAGGGTACGATAAGCCAACAGGAGGCAGATCGCCATGATGGAAATGCGAACACTGGGCAGAACAGGGCTGCGAGTCTCCAGCATCGGGCTGGGGCTGGCGGCGTTGGGCCGCCCCGGTTACATCAATGTGGGGCACGAAGACGATCTCAGCAAGACCTATGACATCGCCACGATGGAATCGCAGGCCCATTCGGTGCTGGATGCCGCCTGGGATGCAGGCATCCGCTACTATGATGCAGCACGGTCCTATGGGCGCGCGGAGGTGTTCCTTGCTTCGTGGCTGCATAAGCGCATGATCCCGTCCCGCGATGTGACCATCGGATCAAAGTGGGGCTACACCTACACGGCGAACTGGCAGGTCAGTGCCGAGGTGCATGAGGTGAAGGATCACTCACTGCTTGTGCTGCGCCGCCAGCGTCAGGAGAGTGATAGCCTGCTGGGAGGCTATCTGAATCTGTACCAGATTCACTCGGCAACGCTCGCCAGCGGCGTGTTGGAAAATCAGGACGTGCTGGCGCAACTGGGAGCCTACCGCGATGCTGGCCTTTCGATTGGGTTGAGCCTCAGTGGAGCGAAGCAGGCGGAGACTTTGCGTCGTGCGCTGGATGTTTCCGTGAATGGCTTGCCGCTGTTCGGCGCGGTGCAGGCGACATGGAATCTGCTGGAGCATTCTGCCGGGAGTGTTCTGCAAGAAGCGCATGATGCGGGTGTCGGCGTGATCGTCAAAGAGGCGTTAGCCAATGGTCGCCTGACTGCGAGGAACGACGACCCGGCCTTCGCTATCCAGCGAACATTGCTGGAATCGATGGCAACGGGATTGCATACCACCATCGACGCGCTGGCGCTGGCGGCGGTGCTGGCCCAACCCTGGGCGGATGTCGTCCTCAGCGGAGCCGCCCGCGTCGAGCATTTGCATTCGAATGTTGCGGCATTGAGCGTCGCATGGACGGACGAACTGGCGGAATCTCTCGCAGGGTTGGCAGAGACACCGGAGGTGTACTGGGCTACGCGCAGTGCGATGGCATGGAATTGAGGTAGGGATGCCGCACGAAAAGAAATATATTCTTGCTCATGATGTTGGCACAGGCGGCGACAAGGCCGTCCTGACCGACCTGCGCGGCAGAATCATTCACTCGGCCTATCAGGATTACGGTCTGAGCTATCCGCAGGCAGGATGGGTCGAGCAAAATCCGGAGGAATTATGGGAGGCAGTTGCCGCGACAACCCGGCAGGTTATCCGCACCGCTGCTATCGATCCGGGCGAGATTCTCGGTGTGGGCATCTCGGCGCAGATGTTCAACCTGCTGCCTGTTGATGCGCACATTCACCCGCTGATGCCCATGATTAGTTGGCTGGATGGGCGCAGCGTGGCACAGGCGGATCGTATTCTGGTGGGAGAGATTTCCGCCTTCCTGTTTGAGCATACGGGCAACATCCCCACCGCCAAAGACATCATCCCCCGGATTCTGTGGCTTAAAGAAGAACGGCCCGATCTGTGGGAACGCACGCACAAGCTGCTCGATTGCAAAGAGTACATCCTGCACCGGCTTACCGGGAAGGTCGCCACCGACTGGCACGGCGCATCTGTCTATTTCCTATTCGATCCTCACCAGAAAACGTGGTCTCAGGAAGTCTGTCAGCGACTCGACATCCCCATTGAGATGCTGCCAGACGCCTACCCCGCCACCCACGTACTCGGCGAAGTGACTTCGGAAGCAGCAGAGCAGACCGGATTGCTGGCAGGTACGCCTGTCGTCATCTGTGCCGGGGATGTGGCTGTCGCGCAGACCGGTTCCGGCGCGAACCGTGCTGGACGGGCACATCTCTCCATCGGCACGGCGACGTGGATCGGAGTTTCTAGCAGCCGTGTGATCAACGATCCCGTCAAACCATTCTGGGCGCTCAATCATATTGACGCCAACCAGTGGATCATCGCCGGGGAGATGGAAACGGGCGGCGGCGCGTTGATGTGGTTCCGTGATGTGTTCTGTCAGGAGGAAGCGCGGGAGGCAGAAGCGGCGGGGATCGGAACTTACACGTTATTGAGCCAGATGGCGGACTCGGTCGCGCCGGGTTCGGATGCGCTGCTGTTCACACCCTGGCTTTCCGGGGAACGCGCCCCGGTGCTCGATCATTATGCGCGCGGCGGGTTTGCTGGAATCGGGATGGGTCATACGAAGGCGCACTTCGTACGCAGCGTCATGGAAGGCGTGGCCTATCATCTACGCTGGATTTGTGAAGCGATGGAACAGCAGGGCATTATGATTGGCGAACTTCAAACCATTGGTGGCGGGGCCGCCAGCGAGGTGTGGACTCAGATCATCAGCACCGTGACGAGGAAGAGGCTTCGTGTGGTGGAGCATCCTCAGGAGGCGGGCGCGATGGGGGCTGCGCTGACTGTCGCCGTGGGCATGGGCGTATATCCTGATGTGGAATCCATCGATGATCTTATCGAAGTGGATCGCGTGGTGGAGCCGGACTCAGCGTACACGGCGCGCTACGACAATCTGTATCAGCACTATCGGATGTTGTATGAGGCATTGGCTCCTATTTACAAGAGCTTGCACCATATCCTCTGACTACCCGGTATTTGATCAATAAAGAGGCAAGCCGATGTCCCGGCCTGCCTCTATTCTCTGGCACGAACTGATTTGTGCATTGGTTCCTATCGAACGCTAAATGTTGATCGGATCGCCGCCAATGCCGTGCGCGACTTCTCCCAGCACCTCGCTTAGAGTCGGGTGCGCGTGAACATTGCGGGCGATCTCCTCGGCGGTGAGTTCTGCATAGCGTGCCAGCGTGTATTCTGGCAGCAGTTCGGTCACTTCCGGCCCAACCATGTGCCCGCCCAGAATCTCCCCGTAACGCGCATCGGCGATCAGCTTGATGAAGCCATGCGCCTCTCCCATCCCAATTGCCTTTCCGCTGGCTGAGAAGGGGAATTTGGAAATCTTGAGGTCAGTATACCCGGCAGCTTTAGCCTGTTCCTCGGTGTAACCGAAGCTGGCGATCTGTGGCTGGGAGTACGTCGCACGGGGCATCATGATGTACTCAAGCTCAATCGAGGGGTGGCCCGCAATATTCTCTGCTGCGATGATCCCCTGTGCGCTGGCAACGTGCGCCAGCATGAGCTTGCCCGTCACATCGCCAATCGCGTAGATGTTGGGCACGTTGGTGCGCATCTTCTCATCGATCTCGATCACCCGGCTGCGCTCGTTCGTCTTCACACCAGAGGCTTCCAGCCCGTAGCCCTCGACGTTAGGTACAAAGCCGATTGCGACTAACACCTGATCGGCTTCCAGCACCTGCGTCCCATCCTTACCTGCTACGCTGACTGCCGCCTTGCCATCCTTGACTTCGATGCCTTCGACGCGCGCGCTGGTCATGATTGAAATACCAAGCTTCTTGTAGGCGCGGCTTAGTTCAGTGCTGACTTCGGGGTCTTCCAGCGGGGCGGCCCGATCCAGCATCTCGACGATGGTCACTTCCGCGCCATAGCTGCGCCATACGTAAGCGAACTCCAGGCCAATCGGCCCTGCCCCAACGATCACGGCCTTTGCGGGTACTGTATCCGCCAGGATCGCCTCCGTGTAAGTCACGACCACGCTGCCATCGATCTCCACGCCGGGGATCATGCGGGTTTGTGCTCCGGTCGCGATGATCATGTTCTTCGTGTGCAGCGTCTCTTCCCCGCCCCCATTCAATTCGACTTTGATGGTGGTGGGATTCTGGATCGTGCCCCAGCCGTCATAGGTATCGATCTTGTTCTTCTTCATCAGGAAGCCGACACCTTTGACCAGACGCTCGGATGCCTGGCGGCTGCGCTGGAAGGCTACCGTGTAATCCATGCTGAGGTTCTCGAAGGAAAAGCCAAATTCCTCCGCACGGTGCGTGAGGGTGTGGGCCAGTTCTGCATTCTTTAGCAGCGCCTTCGATGGGATGCAGCCGACGTTCAGGCATACGCCACCCCAGTATTGCTTCTCGATAATGGCCGTTTTGAGGCCAAGCTGGGCTGCACGGATGGCGGCTACATAGCCGCCCGGCCCGGAGCCAAGCACGATTACGTCATATTCTTGCGCCATGCGATCTCCTTCGCTGCAATGGGAGGGGGGCAACTCGTTGAATGATCCCTATTGTAATCTGCTTATGCGTGTCTTTCCACCGGATGGCTTGCCATTTGTGTTGAAGATGTTTTGTCACATGCGATCTGAACGGAAATGGTCACAAAACGTGTGACGAAACTCCCTGTTGCTGCGCGGGCTTGCTATAATGACGGGACGTTTTTGACTTACGCCAAAGGGCAGGTAGTGATGCAAATCAAACAATTCTTTATCGATGGGCTGGGGTGTGAATCGTATCTGGTGAGCAGCGAGGCGGAAGGGGTGGCCGCTGTCGTAGACCCGGATCGGGATGTGGCGCTGTATCTGGAGGAGGCCGGGGTGCGCGGACTGACTATCACACATATCATCGAAACCCACCTCCATGCCGATCACGTTTCCGGCAATACCGATCTCGCAGCACGCACTGGGGCTGCGGTGTATGTTCACGAAGCGGTGAAAGCTGGCTTCGCGCATCAGGCTCTCAAGCATGGCGATGTTCTGACGCTGGGCGAGGTCAGAATCGAGGTGCTGGCAACTCCGGGTCATACGCCCGACAGTGTTTCGCTGCTGCTCACCGACACCACAAAGCCGGAACCTCCTATGCTTCTCAGCGGCGATACCTTGTTTGTGGGCGACGTTGGTCGCCCCGACCTTGTAGGCGCGGATGCCGCGCGGGAAATGGCGGGGCATCTGCATGACAGCTTGTTTCAGAAGGTGCTGACGCTGGATGATGCAACGTTGGTGTACCCCGGTCATGGGGCCGGGTCGCTGTGCGGCAGGTCATTAAGCGCGGAACGAAGCACGATCCTTGGTGTGGAGCGCGAGACAAACCCGGCATTGAAGTTCACGGATAAAGATGCATTCATCGCAGACCTGACCACCAATCTCCCGGAGCAGCCGGGGAATCATCGGGCTATCAAGCAGATTAACCGGGCTGGGCCAACCCCACTGGGGGAGATCGCCCCCAGCCCCTTGCGGATGCAAGACGCCATCGCCGCCCTTCAGCGCGGCGCTGCGCTGCTGGATACCCGCCCGAAAGATCAGTATGCCGCGCTGCACGTTCCCGGCGGGGTCTATCTTCCTGCTAACGATCAACTTAGCAACCGAATCGGACTCTTGCTGCCGCCCGAAGCGCGCATTGTGTTGATTGTCGAAGATGAGGCTGCCTATCGACGGGTGGTTCTCAGCCTCGCAAGGGTGGGTTATGAAAACGTAGCCGGGTACATCGACGGCGGAATCGAAGCGTGGGAATCAAATGGGCTGCCGACTGTGCAGGGGGATGTAGAAGATATCACCGCCGCCCAGCTTCATGACATGATGAGCAATGGCGCAGGCGAGAATCTGCTGGTACTGGATGTACGCGAACCCTGGGAATATGCGCAGGCTCGCGTCCCGGCTGCCCGATTGATGCCGCTGGGTTCTTTGGCAGCGCAGATTGCAACACTCGATCCTGAGCAGCCCGTCGCCCTGATCTGCGCGTCCGGGTCACGGAGTCTGTCCGCGGCGGCGCTGCTGGGCAAACAGGGCTTCAAGAAGATGTACAACGTGGTCGGTGGGACAGACGCATGGCGGCGGGCGGGTTACCCTACCGAACGCGGCTAGTTGCACCAGTTTTTCGTCCGGCAAACTCATTGAAGTTTGTGAACCGCTGCGTTATACTATTCCCCGCCCCGGCACTAGCCGGGTTCCCGCACGCATCTCGTGCGGAGCCTACACGCTGGCTGACCTGCCCGGTCGTGCCTGATCCTAGAGATCAGGTTCCGAGCAGGGATGAAGGCAGCGGAAGATTAACGAAAAGGACAATCGAATCATGCCCAGTACCGTTTCCATGAAAGCCCTCCTTGAGACGGGCGTTCACTTCGGCCACCGCACGCGCAAGTGGAACCCCAAGATGTCTCAGTACATCTTCACCGAGCGCAACGGAATCCACATTCTCGATCTTCACCAGACACTCAAATCCCTGCGTGATGTGCACGACATGGTCGCTGACCTTGTCATGCACGGCGGTAAGATCATGTTCGTCGGCACCAAGCGTCAGGCGCAGGAGACCATCTCGAAGGAAGCCGTGCGCTGTGGGATGCCCTACATCAATGAACGTTGGCTCGGCGGCACGCTCACCAACTGGCGTACCATCCGCCAGCGCATCGACCATCTGCGCAACCTCGAAGGTCGCCGGGATCGCGGCGAGTTTGACTTGCTGACCAAGAAAGAGGGCCTTGATCTGGCCCGCGAGATCGAACGCCTGAACGAGCGACTTGGCGGCATCCGGGAGATGACTAATGTGCCGGATATGCTGTTCGTCGTAGACGTTCAGCGAGAAACCACCGCCATTCATGAGGCCAATATCCTCAAGATTCCGGTGATCGCGATGGTTGATACCAACGGCGATCCCGACAGCGTAGACTACGTGATCCCCTCCAACGACGATGCAATTCGCGCCATCAAGCTGATTGCCAGCGTCATGGCCGATGCCGTGCTGGAAGGGTTCAACATGCGCAAGGATGTCGAGGATGACATCGACGAGGAGATGGCGGCAGAATACGATTACCCCATCCCCGAAGGCGAAGAGCCGGAGGTCGATGACGAAGAGTTCCTCGGCGAAGCCACCCTCGCCAAACTGCGCAGCGGTTCCTTGAGCTTTGAAGGGGAATTTGTCGACGAAGAGGAAGAAGCCGAAAGCGCGGACGAAGAAGTGATGGAAGCGGAAGAAGAAGCAGCCCCGGCAGAGGATGCTCCAGCAGAGGGCGAGTAGCTTCCACCCGCAGCGTCGCACGGAGAAGTAAGGGAGATCGGAATGACAGTTACGGCAGATATGGTAAAAGCTCTGCGCGAGGAAACTGGCGCGGCTATCCTTGATTGCAAGAAGGCACTTGAGCAGTATGACGGCGATTTGGAGCAGGCCAAAGCCTATTTAGCAGAAAAAGGCCTGGCGACCGCCAAGAAGAAGGAAGGGCGCGTCGCGCGGGAAGGCATCGTAGAGGCCTACCAGCATACTGGTGGGCGCGTGGGTGTGATGGTGGAAGTGAACTGTGAGACTGACTTTGTGGCAAACACCGATCAGTTCAAGCAGTTGGCCCACGATCTGGCCCTGCACATCGCCTTCGCCAGCCCACTTTACGTGAGCCGCGAGGAGGTTCCAGCGGCGGTGGTTGAGGAAAAGAAGGCCGAGTTTCAACAGGAAGCCCTGGCAACCGGGAAGCCTGCCAACGTGGTGGAGAAGATCGTGGAAGGCAAGCTGGATAAATATCTCTCGGAGATCAGCCTCCTCGATCAGCCCTTTGTGAAAAATGATGAAGCGACCATTGGTGAGCTTCTCACTCGTGCGGTTGGCGATTTGAAAGAGAATATTCGCGTCAGCCGCTTCGCCCGGTTTGAGCTAGGCGAGGCATCCGGCGACGAAGAAGGCGGGGGTGAGGAGTAGCCTCACAGCAGACATCCGGGATTAGAGAAACTCTCTAATCCCTTTTTTTTGCCGATTTATTGTGCCGATCACTAGCAGCGCCTCTGGGAGGGAACCTATGAACGAACCTGTCATCGGAACACCCATCTATCACCGGATCGTTCTCAAGCTCGGCGGAGAAGCCCTTTCCGGGCAAGGGGACTTTGGCATTGACCCCAAACAGGCCGAGTGGCTGGCAGCAATCATCAAGCGTGTGCGCCATCTGGGGGTGGAAGTCGCCATCGTGATTGGCGGCGGCAACCTGTGGCGCGGTGCGGCGGGGACTGCCGCCGGGATGGATCGGGCTACCGCTGACCATATCGGGATGTTGGCTACGGTCATGAATGGGTTGGCGCTGCGAGATGCTCTGGAACGAGTGGGGGTTGAGACTCGCGTCCAAACTTCGATTGAGATGAGCGCCATCAGCGAACCCTACATCCGCCTCCGCGCCATTCGCCATCTGGAAAAAGGGCGGGTGGTCATTTTAGCGGCGGGAACTGGCAATCCGTTCTTTACCACCGACAGCGCCGCCGCCCTGCGCGGCGTGGAAATTCATGCCGATGTGCTGATCAAGGCGACCAAGGTTGATGGGGTCTATGATAGCGATCCTCGCAAAACAAACGATGCGAATCGTTTTACGCAAATCACGTTCATGGAGGCGCTTGAAAAGCGCCTCAAGTTCATGGACGCGACCGCGCTAACCCTGTGCATGGAAAACAACCTGCCGATCCGCGTGCTTGATCTCTGGAAGGAAGGCGAGTTGGAACGCGCCGTGCTGGGTGATGCATCCGTCGGGACGCTGATTACGTAAATCAGCCTCCACTGGAAATTCAAAACAGCCCCCGATCTGGGGGCTGTTGGTTTAGAGGATACGAAGTGACGCTGCAATCGCATCAAAGAACTTCCCGGCATCATCCACGAAACTCAGTGCATAGACGCGGCCTCGTGCCGGAATAAACCATACCTTCCGTCCACTGCTGGTTTTAACTTCTGTACCGGGGAAGTTCCCCAGCGTGGCCGCTTCGGAAGATGAGGCGGTTAGCCCTTCGGCGGTCATCACCGCGCTGATAGCGGTCGTCACATTGGTGGTTTCGATCACCCGAACGAATCCATTGCCCGAACCACTGGGGGATGCAAAACGCACATTCTCCGTTTTGTCTTCTGTCCACGTCCACGTCCAGCCGTTGGGCACATCGATCTCATAGTCCCAATCCGTATTCTGGAAGGTGAGCGCGAGCGACGTCGTTCCGCCGAAACGCTTGATGTAGCGATAATTGGCCCAGTAGTAGAAGTCACCCAGTTCTTCTGATGTGGCACGAATTTGGATGTAATCGCCTTCCTGCGGGTTCCCGCCCGGCCACTTCTCCTTCGGTGGGACGATCAGCCCGACACTGAAATTACCGCGTTCATCGGTATCTAGCGTCCAGTAGTCCGGGCCAGTGTCTCCATCAGGAGCACCCCAGTGTAAGACGACCTCCACATTCGGGGTGAAGCCACTGCCCTCGACAATCGTCACGTCTCCCGGCTCACCAAGCTGCGGGTTGACCGTGATCCCCGGCCCCGAAGAACTCCCCGATGGAGGATTGTTGGCAGGCTGTCCGCCGGAATCGCTGCTGCCCTCCTGGGTTGATGTGGAAACCCCGATCTGTGTTGGCTGCGGCAGCGGAGTTGGGCCGCCCGGCCCTTCCGGTGAGGCGGTCAGCGTCGGCGGGGAGAGCGTTCCGATTGGCCCAAGCGTGGGGGCCAGCGTTACCGATGTAGGATTGAATTCGACGACTGGCGTGAGTGTGGGGAGAGGCTCATCGGAAGGCGAGCCTAACGCATTGGTGAAGTTGCACCCGCTGAGTATCAGTGCTGTGATGGATAACCCTACCAGTGAAAGTTTTCTAAGCATACGTTCCAATAATCTCCTCAAGATGCCCTGGCAGAACCATCTGCCCGGACAGATTTGTGCCATTGTACCGGATTCGTACCGAACTGCCATCGCACCGCGCGGGTTGATGCTTGGCCTGAATCCCTTCGCTGTGTACACTCTGGCCCCATGAAACTGCATCGTATCTTCGATAATGACATCGTCCTGATCGGTTTGCTGGCAGTACTGGCCCTGGCTGGTGCCGTGCTGGTATCGATCAACGTCACGGAGCACATCCCGCATATTGAGGATGAGATCACCTATCTGTTTCAGGCACGGACGCTGGCCCACGGCGCGTTGGTGGCTCCGGTTCAACCTGCGCGAGCTGCGTTTTTTACCCCGTTTGTAGTGACGATCCAGAATCACCGCGTAGGCAAGTATCCTATCGGATGGCCCTTGCTGCTGGCGATAGGCGAAGCGTTAGGTGCAGGCTGGCTGGTTGCGCCGATTCTTGGCGCAGCGACGGTGGCCCTGATCTACTGTACCGGACGCGATCTGGTGGATCGCCAGATCGGAGCGATGGCGGGCCTGCTGGCGGCTACTTCGCCTTTCTTCCTGATTACATCCAGCACCTACATGAGCCATGCAGCATCCGCATTCTGGGCGGCGCTGCTGGGGTACAGTTTCCTTCACAAAGAAAAGGCGCTCGCCGCTGGGAGGCGTGGCCGACTTCCTGCCATTGGCATGGGGATTGCTATCGGGATGCTGGCCCTGACGCGCCCGCTGACTGCTGTTGGGGTAACGGTTCCATTCACACTGCTGATCGCCATACGAATCATCCGCCAGCCCCGCGATGTGGGCAGACTGGTGAAAGCATATTGGCCTACTGCACTCGCCGCCGTATTCCTTGCCAGTTGGCAGCCGTTGATTCTATGGGCGGCAACCGGAAGCCCCACCACCAACCTGTATACCATGATATGGCCCTATGACCGGATCGGGTTTGGGCCAGGTCATGGGGTTCTACCAGAGGGACACTCGCTGGCCCAGGCGCTCTATAACGCGCGCCGCGATCTCACGATCTGGGCCACGATCCTGTTTGGCTGGCGGTATCTAAGCTGGCTGCCGATGATCCCCGGTGTGATCTTCACTGCCCTCGAAGTGAATAAAGAACATCGTGGCTGGGCGTTCTTACTACCCGCCGCCTTGATCAGTCTTGTTGGTGTGTATCTGACCTACTGGATTGGTTCTGCGTCTGGTTATGGCCCACGCTATTATTATGAGGCTCTCAGCGCCATGTGTTTGCTGGCGGCGATTGGCTTGCGCGGCTCAATGCGATTTCTGGTGGGGGCTGTGCGTCGCGTTCGGCAGCATGAAGTCCGTTCGATGCTGCGCTCCGAGCGAGTGGGCGACCTGCTGGCAGGGACATCGCGCGCAGCGGTCGTCGTGGTCGTGCTGGCGATTCTGGGGAACGTGCTGCTGTATCTTCCAGACGATCTGCGGGATCGTTATGGGACGTACGACATCACTGCCGAACCGATCCACCAGATCGAGACGTTGGCAGGGTCGGATCGAGTGGTGGTGCTGGTACAGGGTGGATTCTGGTTTCAATATGCGGCCCTATTTTCGCTCAACTCACCCTGGTACGATACGCAGATCGTCGTTGTCCATGATATGAACCTGGCAACTCGCCATGCGGTACTTGCATTGTACCCGGATCGCACCGTCTGGTATTCGTGGAATGAGCAGTTTTCCCGAACGCCCTTCCCTTATGAGGAAAGTACGCAGCCATGAGACTCTCACGGATTTTGCTGGTGGTATTCGTTCTTCTTGCTGCCGGGCTGGCCTGTGGTCCGAACTCGCCGGCCAGTATGAGCACGCCCGTCAAAGCCTTGTCACCGACACCAGCAGTGATCCCGACGTCTCCTGCAAACCCAACTTCTCAGAGCACGCAATCTTCGGAGCCTCCTGGCACGATGCATCTCCCGATGATTGATTCCCCTGCCTCAACCTTCTACCCGGCAATGCGTCCCGGTTTTGAGGCGGATGTTGATGGCTTTGCTGCTGGCACGCGTTACGCACTGGCTCTGGATCTGACCACCAATCCTGTACGGGTGGAGGGCGTGGAAACTGTACGCTATCTCAATGACACCGGATCGACTCTGGACGATGTGATATTCCGCCTGTATCCCAATGCGCTGACCGGGGGTGCATCGCTGACTGTAGAATCGGTGATTGTGCAGGATCAATCTATTAGCACATCGCTGGAAGTCGGCGATTCCGTCCTACGTGTTCCCCTGCCGGAATCACTTGCCCCCGGCGATGCGATCACCATGCAGCTTACTTTCAACCTTACCCTGCCAGAAAACGAACTAATCGGCTACGGGCGTATGGGGTCATCCGAGCACGGTGCGGTGCTCTCCAGCTTCCTGCCGCTGCTCTCCGTGTATCAGGAGGGCGGCTGGTGGGTAGAGCCTCCCATTGA
>JAHEME010000035.1 GCA_024643825.1 Chloroflexota bacterium
TGCCGATCTATTCAAAGAGCCGCCTCCCACAAAGCCCGACTGGTGGCAGCAAATCGTCGAGCGCGTAGAAGCCGACTTCAAGCATGCGGAAAAAGGCTTCCTCGGTCACTTTGAATTAGCCGTGAAACTTGCCACTCACAATGCACAGAAGCCGCACTCCCTCGTTGAAGCCGATGCCGAATCGATCCTCTGCTCCCTGCTAACCGACTTCAAGAACTGGCTGTGGCCCATCCTCGACAAAGATTTCAGTAACGATAAGCTCCGCGCCTTCTGGATTATGCTCGATACCGGGTCAACCATCTTCTGCGGCATGCTTGAAGACGGCGTTCTCAAGAAGGGCTTTGATATCCTCGATAACGAAGAGTTCAGCCATTGGCTGCTCCGTCATGGCATGAAGGAGAATCCCACCCTCAACGGCCCGCCCGTGCGCGGCGTCTACGATCTTGCCTTCGCCTACGAGCACGGCAAGAATCGCAATATCGCTGCCGGGGTGGGTCTGCGTGGGTTGATCCGATTGGGGCTGACCTACAAAGGCGCATTCTACTGGATGATGCAGGCTGGCATGGGCGATACCGTCTTCACGCCCCTCTATCAGGTGCTTCAGCGTCGCGGCGTGAAGTTCAAGTTCTTCCACTGTGTCACCGATCTGGTCGTTGGGGCTGATAAGCAGATCAGCGCCATCACCGTACAGCCGCAGGTCAATCTGACCGTTGGCGAATACAACCCCCTGATCATGGTCAAGGAGTTACCCTGCTGGCCTTCGGAACCGCTCTGGGATCAGATCGACCCTGCGCAGGCGGCAGTCCTTCAGGGGCAGCACATCGATGTAGAAGAGGTCTGCCAGCCCTTCCTGGCGATTCCCGCCATCACCCTTGAACACGGCAAAGACTTTGATAGCGTCGTGTTGGCGATCTCGATTGCCGCGCTCGATCCCATTTGCGGCGAACTTCGTTCCAGCCCCTCATTTGCTGCCATGTTGGATAACATCCAGACCACCCAGACGCAGGCGTTCCAACTGTGGGTCAACCAGGATGAAAAAACCCTGGGGCTACCCGAAAACACGGGCATCATGGATACCTACGTCGAGCCGCTCGATACCTACGCCAACATGAGCCATCTGATCGTCCGTGAGAACTGGCGTAGAGATCTCAATCTCCGGAACATCGCCTACTTCTGCGGCGTGATCGAAGATGTCCCCAACGAAACCCAGGCAGGAGCCGATCTCCGCGCAAAAAAGTATGCGCTCGATTATCTGCATCAGCACCTCGCGCACATCTGGCCCAACGCTCTGACCCCGGAGGGCGATTTTAAGTGGGACATTCTTGTCGATCCATCCAATCAGCAGGGCGCAGAACGCTTCGACTCGCAGTATTGGCGTGCCAACTTTGAAGCCACCGAACGCTATGTCCTCTCGGTGGCAGGTAGCATCCAGTACCGTCGTAAAGCTCACGAGACCGACTTTCCCAATCTCTATCTTGCTGGGGATTGGACTCACAACGGCCTGAACGCAGGCTGCATCGAAGCGACGGTGATGTCCGGGATGCAGGCATCCCGCGCGATCTGTGGCGTTCCGCAGACCATCGTAGGCGAAAACGATGATTGGCTCATAGGGGAAGGGAGCAAGACGTGGCTGCAAAGAAAGTAGCGATTCTGGGTGGAGGAATGTCTGCGCTGACCACCGCCCTCGAACTGAGCGATCCAGCGCAGAACAATGCCTACGATATTACCGTCTATCAGATGGGCTGGCGGCTGGGCGGCAAAGGAGCCAGTGGGCGCAACCAGAAGAACGCCGACCGCATCGAAGAGCACGGGCTGCACATCTGGTGCGGCTTCTACGAAAACGCCTTCCGCGCCATCCGCGCCGTCTACGAGGAGTTGGGACGTGCCCCGGAGGCTCCCCTTTCCACCTGGGATAAAGCCTTCAAAGCCCAGAACGTGATCGTCTACCCGCAGGAGATTGACAAAGAGTGGACGATGTGGGAACTGGACTTCCCCACCAATCCCATGACCCCCGGCGACCATACCCTCTACCCGTTCACAATTCTTGGCGCGATTGAACTCGGCGTAAAGTGGATGTACGAATTTCTCAAAGGCTGGCCGGAGTATCCTGCCGCATCCTTCCCGGTGGAGAAACCCTTTGAGATCTTTGAGAAGCCTGGTTGGTGGGAACAGACACATGCCGATGCTGCCCTCGACATACCAGAGAATCCCTCTCCCCTCCACCTGATCAAACTCTCACACCATCTGTTTCAGCAGAAGGGCGGCATCCAACCACACCATCACCCGATTCTCGTTGAAGCGCTGCGCCTGTTTGCGGGCGGCGTGTGGGATTTGATCAAAGGCACAGTGCTGACCAACCTCGATCAGCGCCGCCATTGGATGATCCTCTATCTCGGTGCAGTGGGCATGGCAGGTGCGCTCTCCGACGATCTCATCACCGACGGCTTTCAGAAGATCGACGGTCTCGACTTCCGCGAGTGGCTCAACGCCAACACCCTGTTGAAAGACCCCCTCGCTAACAATCTTGCTATCGACGGCTCCGTTTTGCCGACCGCGCTCTACAACATCGCCTTCGCCTACGATGGGGGCGATAGCAAGAATCCCAACTTCTCAGCGGCAGTTGCCATCTCGCTGGGAATGCGCATTGTCTTGGGCTACAAAGGCTCCGTGCTCTGGAAGATGCAGGCGGGCATGGGCGATACCATCTTTGCCCCGATCTACACTGTGCTCAAGCGGCGTGGCGTGAAGGTTAAGTTCTTCCATCAGATCGCCAACCTGCATCCGCAGGATGGAGTGATCGCGTCTATCGAAGTCGAGCGTCAGGTCGATCTCACCGTGGGCGAATACGATCCCCTGATCCTGGTCAAGGGTTTACCCTGTTGGCCCAGCGATCCCCTCTACAACCAGATTGACCCGGCGCAGGCAGCGCGTCTTCAGACGGAACATATCGACCTCGAACGCTACAACACGGGCTGGCAGAATGTCGAGAAGATCACCCTCACCGCTGGCGTAGACTATGATCTTGTTGTCCTTGGCATCCCGGTTGCTGCCCTGAAGTACGTCTGCTCCGAGATCATCGCTGCAAATTACGCCTGGCAGCAGATGACATCGGGCATCCATACCGTCCAGACCCAGGCCACCCAATTGTGGTTCAAGCCCGATCTGAAGGGCCTCGGCTGGGTTCTCCCCAGTGCCCTGCTGGGAACCTATGTCCAGCCCTTCTCAACGGTGGGCGATTACAGCCAGCTAATCCCGGTCGAGAACTGGCCCATCGACGATCTTCACAACATCACCTATGTATGCGATGTGCTCCCCGACCTGCCCGATGAAACCCAGGTCAATGCCGATGCGCGTGTCCACCAGAACGCGGTGACCTTCCTGGAAGACTACGCCAAACCCATGTGGCCGAAGGCTTCCGGCACGAATGCCAAATTCCCAGAGGGTTTGGATTGGAGTCAGCTAGTTGCCCCTGATGCGCTGAAGGGCACATCCCGCTTCGATGCCCAGTATTGGCGCGCCAATATCGATCCATCATCCCGCTATACCCTATGTGTCAAGGGCAGCGGTAAGTTCCGACTCAAGACCGATCAAACAGGTTATCCCAATCTGCGCATCACAGGCACTTGGATCGATAACGGCTTTCATATGGGCTGCATCGAAGGCGCGGTGATGTCCGGCATGATGACATCCCAATCCATCTCTGGCCTTCCAAAAACGATCTCGAATATCTGATCCTCTCAATACACAACGGGGCAAGGCGCACCTTGCCCCAACTTTCTGAGCCTCTCCGGTTTATTGACAGGTCGTAATCCATCCGTCACAATTCGACCCTCAACTATCACTTGAGGGTCGAATGCGTAAAATTCTATTGGTATTTGGAACGCGCCCGGAGGCTATCAAAATGGCCCCGGTAGCCATGAAACTTGCAGAGAATCGAGAAGCAGAACCGATTGTCTGCGTCACCGCCCAGCACCGCCAGATGCTCGATCAGGTGCTGGAGTGGTTTCATATCACTCCTGACTACGATCTCGACTTGATGCTCCCCAATCAGACCTTAGCCGGGTTGACTGCCCGTGCCTTGCAGGGGGTCTCAGAGGTGATCGAACAGGTGCGTCCAGAGGTCGTGCTTGTGCAGGGGGATACCACCACAGCGATGGCAGCGGCGATGGCGGCCTTTTACCATCGAGTTCCTGTGGGTCACATCGAGGCGGGTCTCCGCACCCACGACATCTACAATCCGTTCCCCGAAGAAGTGAATCGTCATCTGATTAGCGTGATGGGAAGCATTCACTTCGCCCCCACCGAAACATCCCGTCAGGCGCTTCTGACCGAGAATGTCCCTGATGATCATGTTCACGTAACTGGCAACACCGTGATCGACGCCTTGCAGTGGACGGTCGCCCAGCCTCATCAATTGAAGTTGGGCTTGCCGCTGGAAAATCCCGGCGAACGCCTGATCCTTGTGACTGCCCATCGCCGCGAGAGCTTCGGCTCAGATTTCGAGTCTATCTGTCACGCCCTTCGCCAGATCGTAGAGCACAACCCGGATGTTCGCTTGATCTATCCGGTGCATCTCAACCCCAATGTGCAGGAACCCGTCCATCGCATCCTCGGAAGCGTAGATCGCATTCATCTCATCGATCCGTTGCCTTATCCCGATACCGCTCACCTCATGGCCCGTTCAACCCTCGTCATCACCGATTCCGGCGGCATTCAGGAAGAAGCGCCTGCACTCGGCAAGCCCGTTCTCGTCATGCGCCATACCACCGAGCGCCCCGAAGCAGTCGATGCGGGGACCGCCAAACTGGTCGGAACCGAGACCGAAGCCATCGTCTCCGCAGCCGAGGTGCTTCTGCATGATTCACATGCCTATGCAGCGATGGCAAACGCCGTCTCACCTTATGGTGACGGTCATGCCGCCGAACGCATTGTAGATATTCTTCTCTCGATTTCGTAGGGGCGTCCCCCGCAGCCTCTTGACCAATATTTGCCATGCGCCCTGTACTTATCTGGACGCTCTGCACTTTTCCAGAAGTTCCACCGCACGTTCCCCACAGGCCGTGAACGAGAAGACTCTTCCGTTGTCTCTACTTGCCCCGATTTCGATGTGCAGCCACGATTCCGGCAGCAGGCTTTGTATCCGTTCCGCCCACTCGACCACCAGCACACCATCACTGTCAATCACATCCTCAATCCCAGTCGAGACCGCATCGACTTCCCCGCTGAGTCGATAGCAGTCCGCATGGAAGAATCGGTTCTCATCGCGCGCTCGATGATATTCATTGATCAGCGTAAACGTCGGGCTGGTCGGCTGTTCGAGTGCCCCCCATCCAATAGCCAGTCCGCGTGTCAGGCACGTTTTTCCTGCGCCCAGCGTCCCCGTCAGCAGCACAAGATCACCCGCCGCTAGTTCAGCGCCGATTCGCTTTCCCAGAATCTCAGTCTCGGAGGTGCTGGCGGTTTCGGTCGTCCACTGACTCGATGAGGCGTTCTCATGGCATTCGATCATCATGGCGGGAATTCTATCACAAAGTGAGGCCTGTTTTGTGAATAGTCGATTTGTAATCCTTATTGCGTGGCTTATCATAATAAGCGCATCCCCACTCTGAGAAGAGGAAGCCGCTTATGAATCAGTGGTTAGAGAAGTATCGAATCCCTGTGCTTTCGTTGATCGGCCTTCTGATCCTGATCAGTGTCATTGTGGTGGGCCTGCGATGGCAGCAGCCTGCTCCCATCGTGATCGAGCCGCCAGCGCCCACCGCTACCGCAGGCCCTATGCAAGTGTACGTTAGCGGTGCAGTGCTTCAGCCGGATGTGTATACCATTTCATCCGGGGCAATTGTGCGCGATGCGCTGGCGGCGGCAGGTGGCCCCGCCTCAGATGCGGATTTGAATACCATCAATCTCGCACGCACTCTCCATGATGGCGATCAGGTCTATGTGCCGCGTATGGGTGAAGCGCCTCCTCCTGCCGTTTCCTCAGACGATAGTCAGCCTTCCGCACCAGCCGGGCCGATCAATATCAATACGGCATCCCAGACGGAACTCGAAACGCTTCCCGGCATTGGCCCGGCAATTGCTGGGCGCATCATCGACTATCGTGATGCCAACGGCCCCTTTCCGACCATCGAATCGATCCAGAATGTCTCCGGCATTGGTCCCGCCACCTTTGAGAACATCAAAGCCCTGATTACGGTGAATCCATGATGAGAAAATTCATTCTCCGAGCATCGGTTATTCTGATAGTCCTGATCAGTTCGGCCTGCCGTCCACCATCCCCTGTCACAGAGAGTGCTGTTCGTGCCACAGTATCCCCGAATCCCGTGTCACAAAACTCGCCGATTCCACTCCCTTCCGCGACTCCGACACCCCTCCCCCCATCACGCGTGGTGATCGTCAGTATGGAGGGGGGGCGCGCCGATTGGCTGGCAAACTGGGCTAACGATGGAACCATGCCTACGCTCGCAGCCCTGCGTGATTCTGGAGCCTGGGGCACGGTCACTTCCGTAAATCCGCCTACCTCAGCGGTGATGCACGCCAGCCTCGCCACAGGCGCATTTCCAGCACGGACGAGCATTGTGGGAGATCGCGTACATCGTCCCGAAGACGGATTCTATTGGTACACGCCCGGCTTCGATCTTCCCCTTGAGGCGGAACCCGTTTGGGCATCCGCAAAAAACGCAGGGATGACCACAGCAGCCTTGTTTTGGCCCGGTTTACTGGCTGAATCACCCAACCAACTCCCCGATTATGCCGTTGGATATGGGGAACGAATCGCGTACTCGAAAGTCTACGATCTTTCCCTTGTGACGGGAATCCGCTGGGCCGGCTCACCCGTATCATTTAGCCCGTCCAAAGAGTCTCACTTTCAAATTATTGGCTTGGACGATTCTGTCCTCGCCACCATCTACATTCTCGCAATGGATACCACGGATGACTCGGTGGCAGATTACGATACCATTGCTTTGAGCGTAGGAGATCGCGCCATTGATGCTTCTGATACGATCATCACCTCAGCAGGAGATTGGGAATCGATAACCCTGGATGCCACTGCTGGGATCGGTGGCGATTTTCTGCTCACAGGCTCCGCAGCTACAACCATCACCCTCTTTCAGAGTGGAATCTACCGTCTCACTGCTGCCCCAGTGGATTTCCAGGAGAGGCTAATTGAGCAATTTGGCTTCTTTGCCCCTCCCCCGGATTACTTCGCTCTGGAACACGGCTGGATCACGGAAGATCACTATATGCAGATGGTACGCCGCCAATCGGATTGGATGATGGATGTGACCCTCTGGGTTAATCAGACCTACCAGCCCGATCTTTTATTCACTATGCAGAGTCCCATCAGCCAGGCCGCCAATCAGTTCTTGCTGGTTGATGAGCGACAATCCGGCTATTCACCAGAGCGTGATGCGCGGTATGAACACTACCTGAATGAAGCAGCAGCGCAATTGGATCACGCACTCCTGCGTCTCACCGAATCCCCATCATCCGAACCTACGGCGCTGCTGCTGGTTGGAACTTCTCCGGTAGCTCCAATCCATACACAGGTCAATCTGAACAAAGTCCTTGCCGATGCGGGACTGTTACGGCTGGGGCGCAATGGATTTGTCGTAGTTCAGGCATCGAAGGCTATCGCATTCGCATCCAGCGGATCAGGCTATGTCTACCTCAATCTGGTGGGGCGAGAGGGTACAGGAATCGTCCAGCCTGATGAGGCCACGTTGCTGGAAGATCAGATCGTTGAATTATTCTCAGACCTAACAGATCCAGACACAGGAGAATCCATCTTTGCACAGGTAGTACGTCGTGATGAGTTGACAGCGATGGGGCTGGACGGCCCCTATACGGGAGATGTTTTCTTGCAGGCTAATCAGGGATACGTACTCAGCGATGATCGCACAGCATCCATCGTATTCGAGCCGACGATCTATTATGGGCAGAGTGGCTACGATCCTGCTTTGCCAGAGATGCAGACAGCCCTGCTCATTGCATCTCCTGGAATCGCACCGTATACGATCATAGATTCGAGCCGGATTATTGACGTGATCCCCACAGTGATGGAAATGCTGGATTTGCTATTTCGCGCAGCGGAGGGGAAACCAATTCCCGGCCTGATCCCCTGAAGTCAATTTCTGATCCGATTATCGTATGAAGAGGTTTTGTCAGAAGATTGGAGATACACGATATGGATGTTTGGGTAAGACTGCTCTGCATGCTACACTCGTGGCATGATCACAAGTTCCGATAATGACCGTATCAAACGTGTTCGTGCACTACAATCGCGCAGCCGCACGAGGCATAAAGAAGAGCGATTCATAATCGAAGGCCCGAAACTCCTGTCTGAAGCGATGCAGGCAGGCGTAGCCTTGGAAGAAGTATTCTATACAGAATCCTTTGCGGCCCAGCCTGATGGATTGTCCGTGATCGATTCAGTCAGCGCATCCGGGGCGGCGCTGATGGGCGTCGATGAAACGATCATGTACTCGATCAGCGATACCGCGACTCCACAGGGCATCCTCGCGGTTCTCCCCACCCTGAAGTTGGAGCCACCAGAACCCCTCGACTTCGCCCTTGTCATTGATGGGGTTTCTGATCCCGGCAACATGGGCACGATCATGCGGACAGCAGTGGCAGCAGCCGTCCCCATGATGATCGTCACCGCAGGCACGGTCGATCTGACGAATCCAAAGGTGATTCGGAGTGGAATGGGAGCGCATTTCCACCTCCCTGTAAAATATCTGAGTTGGGAAGGGATCGCCAACCTGCTCTCCGGTCATGCGATCTTCCTTGCCGAGACGGGCGGGGGTGCTCCCTACTTTTCTGTAGACTGGACTCAACCATGTGCGCTCATTGTCAGCGAAGAAGCGCATGGGGCCAGCCCGGATGCGACCCGAATTGCCCATGCCCGTCTGACCATCCCAATGCCAGGTGGCATGGAATCGCTCAATGTGGCAATGGCGACGAGCATTCTGCTCTTTGAACGGGTCCGCCAGACCTATGATGCAGGGAACTGAACGAGGGCGGGCAAGAGCCGGATCTCCCATAGCATGAGTACGATCTTACGAAGCAAGCTGCTGGTCTGTTGTCTCCTGATCCTTCTGGTTCTCGCAGGATGCGCTTCCCTGCAAGAAGAGGCGACCCTCACGGTTTTTGCTGCCTCGTCACTTACCGATGCGTTTGATGAACTCGGGGCCGCCTTTGAGGAGGTGCATCCCGGTGTGCAAGTAGTTAGCAACTATGGGGGATCTTCCCAGCTTGCTACACAGATACTGGAAGGCGCACGCGCGGATGTTTTTGCCAGCGCCAATGAAGCCCAAATGCAGCGTCTTATGGATGCCAACCTGCTGGAAGGTTCCCCGGAGTTGTTTGCTAGGAACTATCTCGTGATCATCGTTCCTGCCTCGAATCCGGCAGAGATCACATCGCTGGAAGATTTGGGTAAGCCGGGCGTGAGGTTCTTATTGGCCGTGCCTGGAGTGCCAGTGCGCGACTACGCAGATCGAGTCATTGGCTCACTGGATCAAGACCCGTCCACCAGTACATTTCACGCCGATCAAGTCTATGCGAATTTGGTCTCGGAGGAAGACAATGTGCGTCAGGTAGCCGCAAAGGTCGCGCTTGGCGAAGCAGATGCCGGGATTGTATATTCCTCCGATGTCACTCCCGATCTGGCTCCCAACGTGAAACGCATCGAAATTTCTGCATCGCGCAATATGGTTGCTAGTTATCCCATTGGGCGGCTTGCTGGCTCGGCTCATCTCACCATCGCGCAGGAATACATCACCTTTGTCCTCAGTGAGCAGGGGCAGGCCATTCTTGCACATTGGGGCTTTGATCCCTCCTCCATTGACTGAGCGATCACCTTCACGTAGCCCGTATCCTCCTGAAACAGGCTCTCTCCCCTGGTTCATGAGTGTGTTAGCAGCCGGTATGCTGCTATTGCTTGGCATCCCTATCATCGCGTTGCTGTTGCGTACACTCAGTGTGAGTGTTGAACAACCTCTGATGATGTTTAGCCAACCCGTGATCGCTGCGGCAGTACTGAGTCTGGGTACGACAGCAATCAGCGTCTTATTCATCATCCTGTTGGGAACTCCTGCGGCTTATGTTTTCGCGCGGTATGAATTTCCGTTCAAATCCATTCTCAATCTTTTGATCGAGCTTCCCATTGTGATGCCTCCTGTGGTTGCTGGGCTGGCTCTCCTGATCGCCTTTGGGAGGCGAGGGCTATTAGGGCCTCCGCTAGCCGTTCTCGGCATTGAGCTTCCATTTTCTACCGCGGCGGTTGTGATTGCCCAGGTCTTTGTCGCATCGCCATTCTATATTCGCGCGGCACAGGCACGTTTTGCTTCAATGCCGCGTGAGCTTGAAGAGGCAGCCAGCATTGACGGGGCGGGAAGCTGGCGGATTCTGACAGATGTTTTTCTTCCCCTGAGTTGGCCGTCACTATTGATTGGACTTGTATTAAGTTGGTCTCGTGCGTTGGGCGAATTTGGCGCTACGATCCTCTTTGCGGGGAATCTGCCGGGGCGAACACAGACGATGCCGCTTCTGGTCTATGGCGCTTTGGAGCGCGATATTCATGCAGCGATGTGGGTAGCTATCGTGCTCATTGGGCTTGCGGTTGGCGCTCTTGTGATTACCCGGCTCCTTGCACGTGCTCTCAGCAACAGCAAGGATGGCGATCTTCTATCTACGTATTGAGATGCTGAGTCTTGTACTCGATACGTGTGACTCTGCCATCGGGAATTTACTCCTCATTCTTGGGGGGAATCCTCTTCGTCTGGTTCAGTAGAATACCATCCTGGGATCGACGGCTCCTCCCCTGCTATGCGCCGCATTCGCAGCGTCATCGCTCCTATCCCTGCGGCTACAAGCAATGTAACCACCATGCCCAGAGGGATGACCGGGTTCTGTCGGATACGATCAATGAATACCGGAGGGGCAGGTGGCAGACCATTGGGGAAGAATCCACTAACGGTTGTAAATGACCATTCAGGGCCTATCGTTCGCGCCCCTTGGTCATCTAGAGTATCCACATGCCAGTAGTACGTTCTCGAAGGAGCCAGTTGCCCAACATCAAGGGCTGGCCTGTCATTCACCTGACCAACGAAGGGAGGTTCCTGTATAGCCCCCAGATAGACTTCGTAGGCAACAGGGCTGCAGGGATCAGGCGTTGGCCCCCAGTCCAGCACTATGTCCAGCGGAACTTCAGTCGCGCCATTCAGCGGGAATGGATTCTGAGAGATCACGGGGGAGGAGAAAGGCAAGGCTGCATCAAATTGCAATCCAAATAAATGCGCCCCTCCCCCAGCATAGAACGCGGAAGGGGCTGCTACAATGCTTGTGAGATATCCTCCCCGCCAGTGTCCATCTTTTGTAATGGCAGCCATGTCACTGATATTGAGAACCTCAAGACCGCACAACCCATCCGCTACAGCTAATCGCGATTCCTGGATAGCTGTGCTATATGCCTCGCCAGGCGTATCTACAAAGCCAACCGGGATGGGGTGTTGCGGATCAGAGAGATCGAAAATCTGAACACCTTCTGCACCCAGAGCCAATACCGCCAGTGACCCATCCGGGCTGAGGCTGACCCCCTTCGCTTCTCTCCCGACTGTTGGCAAGATTTCCAGAAGGTGTGGTGGTTCCTCTGCGCCCTCAATACTCAGAACATCAATTCCAGCATCCCAGCTTACAAGCAGCGTGGATTCGTCAATAGCGAGCAGGCTCTGCACAAACTGCCCTGACGATGAGACATAGGTAAACAGGGCGTTTGGCTGCCCTGGGTTTGCCACATCGACGACTTGAAGGCCGCCACGATGCAGGGCGAGAAAAGCGCGTGTGCCAATCTGCGTCGCATGGTCGATAGGGCTGGTAGTAAGATGCCCAAGCTCTGTCAACGTTGATCCGTTCCAGGCAGCCAGTGTCACCCCATTCTCCATGCTGATGTAGAGGCTCCCGTCTGAAGCGACATCGAGAGCACGCGCAGATGCGGTCAAGGGAAGGGTAGAAAGTGCTACCGGGAATTCCGGGATCGTAACGTCCCATACGGTGAGTTTATTGCCAGCCGCGAACAAAGTATTATTGAGGAGCAGTAGCGCATAGATTGGGTCAGCATCCACTGGGGTCTGTGACGATTGCGCCTGTAAATCGATCTGACTGAGACCTCCCTCTCCCAGAGCGATGTAGCCATAGCCATCAACGATGGCTGCCGATTCTGCGGGATAAGCAGTGTTGCGAAGATCGAGAGACCCGCGCCAGATCACACCTGTATCGAACTGCGAGAGATCATAGAATTCAACAGTCTCGCCGGGCGAAAATGCGGCAAGCAGTTCCCCCACAAA
>JAHEME010000515.1 GCA_024643825.1 Chloroflexota bacterium
CCATTTCTAAAACCCTGCTGCTTCTCTGGAAAAGTTTCGACACCCCTGCCTTGATTCCGATTACGCTTGCAACCAGGGATAGGATCAAGGGCAGAAATTCATACATCGGCACCATCAGCAGCACATAATAATAGGTTGGCTGGCCTCCTCGCTTGACGCCCTGCTGCTCCAGCCAGTAGCCTAATGAGCCAACTACACCTGTGCCCAGACCCGCACCGTTGGTAAACATGGTTGTGAAGAAGAAGATGAAAATGAGCCAGAAGATTCCACCGATTGCCCACCATCGATTCGTGAAAAACGCTTGAACCCAATCCAGGAGATCTGGGCGGATCTCGACTTCCTCTGAGAGTGTCAACGGTTGATCAAGGTCTGATCCCGCCTGGCTGCTATTCTCCAGGGTAGAGGGAATGGTTACTGTGCGACGTGCAGGAGGTCGGATACCCCAGATCAGGCCCGCAAGAACGCTGACTGCTACGATGGGCAATGTCACCAATAGACTGAACTGGATGCCCTCTGGCGTCTCATCCAGAGGATTATGCCCAAGAGCATGGACGAGGAAGGGAGATAGCATGGGCAAGATCAGAGATCCCATGACTACCATCACATCCATCTCAGGAAAGAGCCGCAAGTTCCGCCATTGCCCAATGAGTACCGATACGGTTGCGGTGGTAACACTCATCGCCAGGAGTCCGAGAATGATCCGGTTAGCGATTTCCAATGGCTGTGAAGTGCCTGCTCCCCCGGCGGTATCCAGACCAGGTTCCGGTGGGGCTTGAGTCTCACCGGCGGAGAGTGTCGGTGACCCTGTTTTCTGCGAAATTGTGACTATACCCAATGCACTTAACGAAAGTACCGTCAACAGGACCGCTGAGGTAAAAATAATATACAGTGTTCGGCTGTTCCAGGAGATTTCAAGCAGCCGTGTCACAAAGAATAGCGTCAGGAAGCTGCCAAATATCGCAATGTAGATGAAAGAAACTTCTTTGGAGGCATAGAGACACGCCTGTGCCGCAGCCAGGATTACCAGATACTTATTCTCGCGATCCTCGATGTAACGCCATGTGCACAAAGCCATGATTAGGGCAAAAAGGATAGCAGGGATATCATGCCGAATGTAACGAGAGTAGTATAAGATCAGGGGAGAAATCAGAAACAAGAAGGATGCTGCCAAGGCTCCAGTTCGTCCCAGCCAGCGCCGCATAAGTAGGGGGATCATGACAACGCCGACCCCTAGTACGGCAGGATAGATGCGAGCGGAAAAATCATTGTCCCCAAAGAGAAGATACATAAGAGCAGTGATGTGGAAGAGCAATGGCCCATGCATCAGGGGGGTATGTGCAAATCCATCCCCGTGATACAGGTTCCACGAATACCGTGTATGCAGGCTTTCGTCATGACTCATTACCCGTGCGCCGAGATCCCAGAATCGGGTCAAGATGGCAACGAGGAATATCGCCAGATACGCGATTGTTTCGCCATTCAAATAGATCAGCCCTGCTAACCTGTTCTCCAGGTTTGAAAGGGGGCGTACTTGCTCGGCGGTCACTACATGATCTTGTTGAACAGACATACACGATCCTCTAGGAATTCTTCTTTAGGGTCGGGCCGGAGCCAGCGGTGCTGGCATCGCTGGGATTAGGGTGCTTTCTTCAACGGCTGGTGGTGTTGATAGATTGGCTGGGACCACCTTGTGGCGCTGGCCTGGTTCTTCTGTGGCAACAATGGATAGCGGTACGTTTGTGCCATCGACATTGGGAACACTGCTGGTAGTTCCCCTGATTTTGGCGAGAGACCGCTGGTTGATGCTCGATAGGCGCATCACCAACGGCGCAGTAAGTAAAGCCGCACTTAGCAATGCAGGAAGAAGTGCGGTTGGCAGCCATGATCTGGGCGCAGTATTGACGTTCTTCTCGATATTGTCCCACCATTGTGTGATTTTTCGATTCGAGGCACTGATGCCAAATCGCAGCGACAGATTCAACTTGGTAGTAACTTGCTCGAATCCCACATAGGCATCCCTGCACTTATCACATGAAGCGAGGTGTCGCCGAACACGTGCCTCTTGGCTGGGCTGAAGCCGGCCTTCAAGCAATGCCATAAAGTAGGTTTCAACGTGCCTGCTGATTGCCAAAGAAGCCCTCCAGTAGTAGATCGCGTCGATCCGCCAGCATGTTGTACAGAGCCTCATGCGCAGCTTAGAACTTCTGCCATCTCTCGATAAGTGAGGCCATCGAAGTACCGCAATACCACCGCTTCGCGCAGTTTTGGCGATAGTTGTTTCATGGCATCCAGCACCGCTTCACGAATCCCTTGTCTTTCCAGGAGGTGCTCCGGGTGAGGGTCTGTCCCCGGCAGCATTTCGATAATTTCTGCCAGGTGGATGGTTGGAAGCCATTTGCGGCGGCGCTTATTGCGGCACCGGCTCATCGCAATGGTGTATAGCCATGTTCGGAACGCACTTCGCCGGGGATCGAACGTGGCAAGCGTACGGAAGGCATAAACAAAGCTGTCTTGCACAACTTCTTCCGCATCTTTGGCGTCAAGCAACACGCCAAAGGCAAGGCGAAATACAGGTTGCACGAATTGCTCATAAAGTGCCGCGCATGCCACTTGATCATTCCGTTGCGCGCGGACGATGAGAGTCGCTAACTCGACATCGCTCTGATTGTTCACCCGGGTAGCATTTCTTCCAAAAGGAACCCGATTCTCTGGGGGATTATACACAGATTAGCTTCAACTCCCTCACTTGTAGGCTTATGGGTGTACATCGGGTTCATCAGATGCCAGGCGGTAGATGTCTTCACGCACCCACAGGATAACGCGCTGTTCAGACGCAGGGGGGGGCGCGGAGCGATAAAGTACCCACTTTAGAAAATCCGGTAAAGTTAGGTCACGGGGCAGCCATGCTTGAACAATTGTCCGGTCTTGTCCCACGTAGGATGACCCAAGAGTCGGATCCGTATTTTCAGTTGGAGTAATTACCATAACGCTATCTACCGTTGCATCTGCTCGATCTACAAACGTAACATCATGGAAGTCACGAACTGCCCAGCCAATAACACTGTCAGGTGTGCCCTGGATGGTGATTGAGGCGTCTTGCGGATTGCCAACGGCAAGATTTCCAAGTTCCTCCATCGTCTTGATCATTACGCGCAGTCCGGGTTGTGCTGGTTCCACATTGTATAGCTCATAAGGGCTATCAGCACGAATGGTCGCGAGGGAAGCAGATTGTCCAAACGTTACGCCGACTACTACGATGAGAGTGCCGAATCCCAATCCCTTCCAGGC
>JAHEME010000036.1 GCA_024643825.1 Chloroflexota bacterium
GCTGGGCGCGGTCGGGCTGGCCCTGGCGGATCAGGATATAGCCGAGGGTTGCGTGAAGGGGCGCAAAGCCGGGGTCACGCTCCAGACCCGCGTCTACGATCTGACGAGCTGTATCCAGATCGCCCAGATAGGCGAGTGACTGGGCTTCAAAATAGTAGGTATCTACTGGAATGTCGCCACCCCCTTCGCGCACCTGCGCGGCGAGATTGGCAGCATCCTGATAATGCCCGGCATGAAAGGCTTCGCCCGCCTGAGTCAGGCGAGGCAGGGAGGCATGTGGAGTTACGATATAGGCCGGGGTCGCTGTGATGCCAAAGCGCAGATCGCCGCGCGGGGCATCGCCTATGGGTCGGGATGGCCCCGGATCAAATACCTGATTGGTCGGTGTGGGTGTGCGGGTAGGTCGCGGCGTGACGGTTGCAGTAGGCGTGATCACCTGGGTGGGAGTCGGCGCATTGGCAGCCGCGACAGCGGCCTGCTGGCGGCGAACAATCGCAGATACATTGGATACCAGAATCACCGTCAGGATCACGATGATCAGACTGCCACTAATGGCGGCATAGAACGGATCAATGCGCAGGCGGCGGCGGACGAGGCCCGCTGTCTCCGGGGTATACCACTGCACGTTTAGTTTGCTGGCCCGTTGTTCCTCTTCGATGCTGCGGAGGACGTCCGCCGCTTCTTTGAGAACGTAGGTGATCACTTCCTGGGTAATCAGCGGAACGCCTTCGGGGGCTTCCGGTGTGGGAAGGAGTATTCGCTCTCGCCGGGGGCGGTGGTACACGGGCGGCTGTTGTTCGATCACGGTCCCGGGAGATGGGGCGACCTCTTCCGCCGTGTAGATTTGCTCCTCGACAGGCGCTTCATCGTCCACTGCGTCTTCGGTATCGGGAGCAGATTCTTCTGCTGCAACCTCCTGCTGATAGGCGGGGGATTCGTGTTCCGTCTGCACCTCTTCCACCGGGGCAGATTCCTCAAACTCATATGACTCTTCAAGGGCTGGCTCGTCCGCCTGCGGTTCTGGTTCTGGCGGCGGCGGAGGCGCGGCTGGCTGCGCCAGCGCACCAAGCGCGAGAAGGCCTTTCAGGGCAAATTCGTTCCGGGGGTTAATGACTAGCACCTGCCGCAAACAGTGGATGCGCTGATCGTCCGTCTGGACAACGCTGCTTAACCACAGCCAGGCGGATTCGCTGGAGGGGTTCTGTTGAATGGCGGCAGCAAGAAGCCTACGGGCTTCTTCTACCTGCCCGGCACGAGATGCTGCAATTCCTCGCTGGAGGAGATCGTCATGAGAGGCATTAGTCATAATGTCACCGATAAGAGCATAATCACGGCTTCATTGTACACCAGCGACGCAGAATGTAAAAAGGAAACACAGTGTCTCATGGCAAATGCGACTCCGCGATGATTTGATCTGGGGTTTTCATGGCAGGGGCCAGATGAGGGCGGCGATGATGGTAGTATTCGAGAAAGGCATCGGCCCGTTGTTGAACGAGGGGAAGATCTTTTTCCTTAAAGGGGGTACGACCAAACTCCTCGCGGCGCAGGGTGCCATTGAAACACTCAATAAAGGCCTGATCATTCTTCTTGTATGGGCGAGCACGCCCCGCGCCGTTCGCGCGTGTTTGCGGAATAGATCCAGATGCTTATGGAGGATGCGATACACCGTGCTCAGGCTCAACAAGATGCCTTCCTGTTTCAACAGATACACCAGCTTCTGCCACAACAGTTCCGATACTCGCGCCGTAAACTCAACACCCATTGTGCCACATAGCTGTGTGTCTTTCGAACCCTCCGCCCTTTCTTTGATCCTTGGTATCGGCGAATATACTCCTCAATCCCGTACCACCGGATCCCGTTCAACCACCGATACACTGTCGCACGGTTCGCCCTACTTCTGCCGCGATTTCTTCCACGCTA
Organism: Chloroflexota bacterium; assembly: GCA_024643825.1. Taxonomy (GTDB): domain Bacteria; phylum Chloroflexota; class Anaerolineae; order Aggregatilineales; family UBA3940; genus JAHEME01. Next base: position 1,921 of record JAHEME010000036.1, read on the forward strand.
CTCTGCTTCTTCCTCAGCGCATACGCGATCCGAATCCGCGTTACACTGTCCATACCGATCTCCGTGATCTGGTTGTGGCTTCACACTCACAACTGTATCACGGAGTCGCATTTTTATTGAGAATACTGCGGAGATAGGAATGGTTTGAACTCAAACTCAGCAGAAAGGATCGGATAGCAGCGGCGGACTGCTGCCAGGTAGGATGACGATCAAAACGAGCACGGGCCGCGCGGCTCATCAACGCCAGTCTTGCGGGATCATCCATCAAGGCGTGAAGATGAACCGCCAATTGATTCGAGTCGCCGGGTGGGATGAGGAATCCATCGACGCCATGCGTGATGATTTCGTGGGCTGCGCCTGCGGTCGAAGCAATGGCAGGAAGCCCAACGGCCATGCCTTCCAGATAGGCGATGCCAAACCCTTCATAAGAGGACGGCATCGCCAGCACCTGCCCCTGCATGAGGAGCGCGGTCAGGTCTTCGCCGGAGAGTGCGCCAGGTAGAGTGACATGATCGGTGATTCCCATCCGGGCGATCTGCCGCCGAATATGGGTGGTATAGGCAGAATCGGCGGTCAGGCTGCCAATGGCGATGAGACGCCATTTTTCTAATGGGAGCTGCGCCAGCGCATCCAGCAGCACATGCAGACCCTTGCGCGGGATCAGGTTTCCGAGAAAGACGATGTGCAGAGGGCCTTCGACGTGGCTGCGTCGAGTGATGGCGGCTTCATCCAGCGTACGGTTCAGCCGATCCCCGCCGGGATAGGCGATCACGGATGGGGCAGTATTTCCGATCAGGCCCTGCACCACACCTTTGGTTGTAGCGCTGTTGAAGATAAAGCCATGGACTGATCTAAGATAACGTCTCTCAATGAGTCGGTAGGCGGCATTCTGCCACGAGGGACGCTGCTCACTGGATCGGAGGTGGTGAACGACAGAAACTATCGGATAGGTGACGTGCTTCCGCAGATACGAATTCAACGCGAACAGTGATGGGTGGTTCAACTCATCCTGCACCAGGACATCGAAGGGTTTGTTCGCTAGATGCTGCCGCAGAGAACGATTGAAATTATCGAGCAGGTGGCGGGCATAGGTGCGCGAGGGCAGCGAAACGACCTCAACGGTATCCCCCGCGCCACGTAGATGCTCTACGAAAACGCGATCATAGAGATAGCCGCCGGAGAGCGTATCGAGACTGCCATAGATGATCAGCCCTACGTGCATGATCTACAGCGTATGATGATACGAGGCGCGGGCGATCTCATTTTCCCAGATCACGACCTTTAATCCAGTGAGTGTCGATGCCTGAAGGTGATCGACCATCGCCATGCAGAAGATGCGGGAGAAATGTTCGATGCTGGGATTCAACCCGGCAAAAGTGGGCAGATCGTTAAGGGTACGGTCGCGGTAGGAGGCAACCAGTGTATTCAGGTGGTTTTCGACATCAACAATATCCACAAGGTAGCCGTGCTGATCGAGGGTATCGCCTTGCAGTTCCAGATCGATGCGATAGTGATGCGAATGCAGATCGTTCTCTGGCCCCCAGTCGCCGCCAATGAGGTAGTGCTGCGCCACAAAGTCGCGCTGTACTGTGAGTGTGTACATCGATATCTCCAAGTTGGGAACGAGTATGCGGGGATTATGGTACTTCTCAACAGGAACAACAACTGGATGAAACCATGCTAAAGATCAGGGGAGATCGGTTGACCAGCCCCCCGACAAAACGCTACAATGGCACCACGCGGCCCAACTCGATCCGTATCAACCCGCCTGATTGGAGAAAGCATCCTTATGACTCAGACGACATCCTCCGCCAGAAGGGCAGTCCGTGGAAACCATGATTATGGCCCACTTCAGCATCTTGACCCCGTGAAAGATACTGACCCCGCTGTCTACCAGGCGATCATGGCAGAGACAGAACGCCAGCAGCAGGGCCTGGAGCTGATCCCCAGCGAGAATTACGTCAGTGAGGCAGTGCTCTCGGTTCTCAGCACGGTGCTCACCAACAAGTATTCGGAAGGATACCCGGCCAAACGCTATTATGGCGGCAACGAGCATATTGACACGCTCGAATCGCTGGCGCGGGAGCGGGCAAAGAAGCTGTTCGGCGCTGACCATGCCAATGTCCAACCGTATTCGGGGTCACCTGCGAATCAAGCAGCATACTTCGCACTGGCAGAACCCGGCGATACGGTGATGGGGATGGCACTCCCGGCGGGTGGGCATTTGACGCACGGCTGGAAGGTCAGCTTCTCGGCGCACTACTACAACTCTGTGCAATATGGGGTTGACCCCGCGACCGGGTTGATCGACTATGACGAAGTGGCTCGGCTGGCAAAGGAGCATAAGCCCAAGCTGATCTGGGCTGGAGCCTCCGCCTATTCACGAAAGATCGACTTTGCGAAGTTTGCTCAGATCGCACACGACGTCGGGGCGCGTTTTGCGGCAGACATCGCCCATATCTCCGGGCTGGTGGCGACGGGTCTCCACCCGGACCCTGTGCCCGTCGCTGACGCCGTTACGATGACCACACATAAGATGCTGCGAGGCCCGCGCGGAGCCATGATCTTAAGTAAAGAAGAATTCGCCAAGAAGGTTGATAAAGCGATCTTCCCTGGTTTGCAGGGCGGCCCGCATAATCAGGTGACGGCGGGGATCGGCGTGTGCTTGCATGAAGCCAGCCGACCGGAGTATAAGGCCTACTGCAAGCAGGTCATTTTGAATGCGCAGACTATTGCTGAGGAAATGGTCAAACGCGGGTTTGTGGTGGCAACTGGCGGCACGGATAACCACATGCTGCTGGTCGATGTCACGCCCAAGGGCAGCACAGGCAAACTGGCCCAGGAAGCTCTTGACCTTGTCAACATCGCGACCAACGCCAACATGATCCCCGGCGACAAGCGCACTGCGTTTGATCCGTCTGGCATCCGGTTCGGTACGCCTGCGGTGACGACTCGCGGTCTCAAAGAAGATGAGATGCGGCTGGTCGCCCACTGGATCTCAGATGTGATCGAAGCTGGAGATGACGAAGCGGTGATCCAGCGAGTGCGAGGCGAAGTCATGGCGCTGTGTGAGCAGTTCCCGCTGTGGTACTAAGCATTTGCCGATAGGCTATCTACATGATCAAGTGCGGGGGGGGAAGCCCTCCCGCACTTTTTTGTTCCTGCGATATCGGGGTCAGGAAGCAAACAGAGGGCAGGGAATCGTCTGATGAACGCGGCAGGAGTCGAGGGCATGATCGGGGAGGGGCACGTCAAATGATTGCAGGAGTCGAGCGACTCGACAGATAGGCAGGCCCATCACATTTGCATAGCAGTGATCAAACGATTCGACCGGATGAAAGCCCTGATGTTGAATGGCATACCCCCCAGCTTTGTCGAATGGGTCGCCTGTAGCGATATAGTCGGCGATCTCTTGCTGGGTGTAGGCGCGCATAGATACGGGGCTGGCAGGCGCTTCGCTGCGCAGGGTTCCGGTGATGGTATCCAACACGCTCACAGCCGTACAGACGGTATGCGTGTGCCCCCGGAGACGGGTAAGCATCGCCGCTGCCTCTTCTGCATCGCGCGGTTTTCCCAGCACATCCTCTCCATCAATCACAATCGTATCTGCTGCCACGATCAGGACCGGGTGTTCGAGGGTTCGGCTGACCGCCCACGCTTTTTCCCGGCTCAGGCGGCGGGCCATCTCGACAGGTGGTTCACCTGGAAGACGCTGCTCGTCGATGGCAGAGACCACCACCTCAAAGGGGATGCCAAGCTGGGCCAGCAATTCGCGACGGCGGGGGGATTGTGAGGCAAGGATTAGAAGACGAGTGGGCATGGGTCAGGCGTGGGTCAGATGATCGTAGCGATAGCAGATCACAACGTGATCATTCACCATGCCAACCGCCTGCATCATGGCATAGCAGATCGTAGGGCCAACGAACTTGAACCCCCGCTGCTTCAGGTCTTTGCTCATGCGCTGCGATTCGTCGGTCTGGGCAGGGATTTCGCTCAGATGATGCCATCGATTGTGGATCGTCTGCCCTTCGACGAAACTCCACAGGTAGTCTGAGAAGCTCCCAAGTTCTGCCTGGACTTCCAGAACTCGCTCGGCATTGTTGATCGCCGCCAGGATTTTGGCTCGATTGCGAACGATCCCCGCGTCAGACAGCAGCGTAGTGACCTTCGCATCGTCGTATTGGGCGACGATGCTGGCATCAAATCCATCAAAGAGGCGGCGATAGTTCTCCCGCTTACGAAGAATGGTCAACCAGCTTAACCCGGCCTGCGCACCTTCCAGACACACCCGCTCGAACAGGGCGTTATCATCGGCCCGAATCGGCACGCCCCATTCTTCATCATGGTAGCGCATATTCAGTGGGTCGCTGCCTGACCATTCACAGCGGACGAGATCATTCACAGCAATGTCGATCGATATTCTGCCAGGAGCGAAGCTGCTTTAATGCTCATGGTCATGATCGTGGACGTGGCCGTGATCCAACTCCTCGGCAGTCGCGGCACGCAGCCCCGTGATCTCCACCTCAAAATGGAGACGCTCTCCAGCCATTGGGTGATTAAAGTCCAGCAGAATGCCATCATCATCCACTTCCACAATGACTGCTTCTGCCTCGGCTCCATCATCATCGGTCACTTCGATGACCATGCCCGGTTCAGGATCGAATTCTGCGGGAAGGTCATCGCGTTCGATGCGCCCCATGTCTTCCGCATCATACTCGCCATAGCCATCTTCCGGCTCAACGATTATGTTTTTCTTCTCACCGATGCTCATGCCTTCGAGCGCCTCTTCCAGTCCGGGGATGATGTTCTGATGCCCATGCAGGTACATCAGCGGGTCATCCTGTTCACTCTCTTCTACCAATTCTCCATCATCCAGGGAAAGCTTATATTGCAAGGTTACGACAACGTCCTGTTCAACTTTTTCGGCGGCCATGATCAATTCTCCTCAGGGAGCGTATAGTCCGGGTAAGGGTCAGGAAATCACTGACGCCCAAGTATAACTATGTTGACAAGGGCATTCAACCAGACTATTCGCTTTGTGATCAACCCACTGCCCCGGTAGAATCCGCGCGATCTGCCTTTCAGAGAATTAAGGAACTTCATGGTTACGGACTCAACATCACCCCCCGAAGCACCCCTGCATGAGTACGGCGAACAGTACTTTCAATCGTACAACTATGCGGACCGCACTCTGGGACGGTTCAGCATGTACTGGTTTGCGCGACGGTATTATGCGCGATTGGTGCGCCGCTACGCTCTTCGGCGGCAAACGGGTCGATTGCTGGAAATGGGTTCGGGGTTGGGCCATCTGCTAGGGTTGCTTGGCGAAGACTTTTCCTGCGTGGGAGTTGATATTGCCCTGTACGCAGCGCGCGCCACACAGCAGAATGCACACGGCACGCTCGCGATGGTGGCTTCTGCGGATCGCCTGGAACTGTTTGCAGATCGGAGCTTTGATACTGTGGTGGCCCTGCATCTAGTCGAGCATCTGGCTGATCCCAGAGAGGCGCTGCGGCATGTCAGCCGGATGCTGGTTGACGACGGCTTGTTTCTCTTTGCGACGCCCAATCCAAGTTACAGCCTGCGCCGCTTGAAGCATATCGAAACTACCCCAGATGCCATCAGCAAAGACCCCACGCATATCAATGTGCATACTCCTGATACATGGCGATCCTGGGCGGCAGAAGCGGGCTTCGATGTGCTGCATCAATTTGGCGATGGGCTGTGGGATGTACCGTATCTGCCCGTGATTCCCACGGGAATCCAGTTTGCTCTATTCGGCTGGCCGAGCCTGCTACAGGTGATTTCTGGCCTGCCACTGATCCCCACATCCTTCGGTGTCAACCTGATCACGATTGCGCGTAAAACGGGAACGGCATAACTTCTATCAGGAGTTTACGCTCCGTTGAGCCAGCGGTCGATCAGAAGGCGGGTGCTGGCAAAAGATGCCATCTGGTCAAAAGGGAGTTCAGCGGCGCTGAAGAAGCGAGCCTCAGTTACATCGTCATCTGGCTTCAGATCGCCCCCGGTGATTCGCCCCTCAAAGAGAATTACGATGCTGGCGCTCCCCGACGAATCGCCGCCCAATACGTCGATCAAGGCACTGACTTCTACGATAAGTCCGGTTTCTTCGCGCACTTCCCGGATGGCGGCCTCACGAGGGTCTTCGCCATAATCAATGAAGCCAGCCGGGAGCGCCCACTTCCCCAATTCCGGTGATACGCCGCGCTGAACCATCAGCGCCCGATTCTGATCCAGGACGAACACAACCGCAGCTACTTTGGGATCATCAAAATGGATGAATCCACAGGATGGGCAAGCTCGGCGCATCCGCCCTGCGTGTAGGGCATCCTCCAGCGCATGACCGCAGCGCAGGCAGAAGTTTACATTGGGTCGCGACATGGATCAGGAACGCTGACGGCGGGCTACCACCGCGAGGATCACTGCCATGACAAGGAACACTCCACCAACTCCCACCAGCAGTATCGCCAGTGATCGTGTTGGGAGAGGCGCAGGCGGCTCCGATGGCAGAGGGACAGGCTCTTGCGAAGCGGCCCCTTCCGTGCCTTTGGCCGCATAAGGCTGCGCATTGGCAACTTCGGTCACCTGTTCCTGAGTGAGGTCTGTAATCGCAGACTGTTCTATGGTAGACGTAGGCTGTATTGGCTCGACTTCCACAGAAGGAGCGCCTTCTGCGGCATCATTCATGGAACCCATATCCCCGCCTGTAGCCGAAGCGCCGCCCCCCATCCCGCCCTGCTCTGACTCTGTGGGCGCGGAGGATCGTGCTGTATCCTCCCCGGCAGGCTGGGGTTCTTCTTCCACTGCGGCAACGGCTGGTTCAGCCGCTTCAGGAGGAGCTTCTACGGCTCCCGCAGCAAAGTCACTTTGCGCTTCCGGGGCAGCGGCCTCCTGCGCCATCATCGCCGCCTGTGGCGCTCCTGCCCCACCCAGGGAGGATTGGCTCACAAACAGCACTACACCCACACACATCAGCACAGCAGAGAGCGTGCCCAGTGCCATCGCTGTACGCGGCAGCGATGCCGCGCTCAATCGATTCCACAGGGTTAACCGGGCAGGTTGCCCATATATGGCAGGATCAAGAGTAAAGTTTCGAGGAACTGGAACGCGCTTCGCCAGCTTCATCAACGATACAGTCGTGCGGATGCTCTCCATCTCGGATTGGAGATCGGGTTCCCTACCGAGGCGAGTCTCAAACGCCGAACGCTCCCTCGACGGTAGTTCATCATCGAGGTAGGCATTTAGCAGATTCCAATCGTGTTCATTCATAACAGTCAAGCAGTTTTCTTAAAGTTGCCATGATGAGGAGTTCAGTCATCGCTCCTCGCTACTAAGACGATACGAAGCAGGTAAAAGTTCCTCATACCCCTGAAGACAATCACGCAGGCTGGCTCTGGCCCGGCTCAGACGCGATTTCACCGTCCCAAGCGCCATGCCTACTACGCCTGCGATCTCGTCATAGCTCATTTCTTCGATATCGGACAGGATGGCGACCGTGCGCTGATCTTCGCTGAGACCCTGAAGGCAGTTCAGGATCGCAGACTGGAGATCCATGCGCTGCGCATAGCTTTCCGGCTGCTCGATGTGACTGGTGAGCGAGGGTTCGGGACCTTCATCTTCGACATACAGGGCATCCAGCGACACCCCCGGGCGACGTTTGCGCCGCCGCAGTTCATCGTAGCAGGCGTTGGTGACGATTCTCAGGAGCCAGGATTTGAACGAGCCTCCGCGAAATTGTCGGAGCGCATGGTAGGCAGAGACGAAGGCTTCCTGCGTGGCATCGGCGGCTGAGTCGGGGTCTCCCATGATGCGATAGGCAACATTGTATGCCTGGATCTGGAAATGCAGCACCAGAGCATTGTAGGCATCGATGCTGCCTCGCTGAGCATCTCGAATCAGACCCGCTTCATCCATGAGGTAGCTATCTCTAACGAGAGTCAATCAGCAGAAAAAGTGGTGTTTCCGTATGCCTGCCGATTGTAGCAGAAAACTCTGGCAACTCACACTGAGTGTGGTATACTTTTGGTCAATCCAGCCGGAGTGGCGGAACGGCAGACGCTATGGTTTCAAAAACCATTGTCCGTAAGGGCGTGTGGGTTCGAATCCCACCTCCGGCATGTAAGGAGACTGTGATACTGATCGCGGTCTCTTTTCTTTTCGGCTCCCTACAGTACAATAGCTGGCTATGAGAACCGATCAAGAATATCGTCACATCTTGCGTCTCTGGGAGCAGGGTACAAACAAAAAAAGAATTGCTTGTATCACCCAGATACCACGCGCAACCGTTCGGGAATGTATTGCTCGCTACGGATCTATATCTGGTCTTGATGTTGTGCGGGAAACCGTGCCTAGAACCCAGACAATCCTGAAACAGTTACAAAATCATCCTTTACAAGATCAAAACATGGCTAAAGCCTATGCCTACTTGCTCGGTTTATACCTTGGGGATGGCTATATTAATCAAGAGCCAAGGACATATAGACGGAGGATTTCTCTTGACACGGCTTATCCTCAGATCATCCAGTCTTGTGTTGATGCGATTGCAGCCCTGCTTCCATCGAATAAAGTTGGGATTGCCCAAAACGAGGGGAACTGTATTTCTGTGTCCTGTTATAACAATCACTGGCCCGATTTCTTTCCTCAGCATGGAACTGGTCTCAAGCACAAACGTCAGGTAAGGTTGGATCCCTGGCAACAAAGAATCGTAGTTGATCACTCCGAGGCTCTTCTTCGCGGGATGATTCATTCAGATGGTTCACGCAGTAGTAATATGGTCAACGGGACAGATTATCCTCGATATAGTTTCACAAACTACTCAGAAGACATCAAGGAGATTTTCTGTGAGGCTTGCGACAGGCTAGGGGTTCACTGGACGGTCACGTCCTCCGGGCGGTCAATTCAGATTGCACGGCGAGAAGATGTAGCCACGCTTGATCAATTCATCGGGCCGAAAGCCTGATGGGACGCGCATTTCTCACCCTGTTGATTGGCTTGGGCCTCGGCGCGCTGGCAGGGGCCATCTTTGGGTGGTTTCGCCCGATTCAGGATGTCAGTGCCGGGATCAACGAACTGCATCCCGGCTACAAGGCTGATTACACCGTCATGGTTGGCGCTGCGTACGCCATTGATGGCGATTGGGATCAGGTGCAAACCAGGCTGGGCAGACTCGAAGAACCTGACCCCGCCGCTTATGTTGTCGTTCTCGCCGAGCAGTATATTGCCGAAGGCCGGAACCCGGATGATATTCGCAATCTGGTACGGCTGGCTGCCCACTTTGGCTATACAACTCCCCCCATGCAGCCTTACTTGCCGCCTTCCCCCGGTCAAGCAGTTCCATGACAGAGAGAAAACAGAGATTCCCCTGGGCGCTCCTGCTCATCGGGTTGATCCTGGGTGGCGGTGGCGGGGTATGGTACGCCTGGTTCCTGAACCCGGTGAATCTGGTTGACGTTGATCCCGGACAGCTCAATGCCACCGATCAGCGTGCCTATGTGCTGCTGGTGAGCGAGGCGTATCTACAGGATCAGGATTTGGAACGTGCTCGCAGCCGTCTTCAACCCCTGCGCGCGCGCGATGTAGCTACGCTGGTTTCCGAGCAAGCAGATCTCGCGCTTCTCAATGGCGATGCGGCATCCGAAGTCCGTGCCCTGGCGACTCTGGCGGAGGCACTGGGGGGGAATCCGCTGGCGGCGGAAGTATTCTCAGGAACCTCACAGCCAACTTCCATGCCGGAACCCATCACGGCGACGTTTGCCGGGATTCCTACGGTGACATCTACCCCGGAGCAGCCAACGGAGACGCCCACCCTGCTGATCCCAACAGCGACAGCCACCCCTGACTTCCTGGTGGAAACTCAACTCGAACTCGTTGCACTGGAACAGGTTTGCGAGGATGACTACCCATCCGGGCGCATCGAAGTGTACGTCGATGATGCCCTCGAACGGGGGATGCCGGGATTAGCGGTTCAGGTGGATTGGGTTGGAAATCAAGACACGTTTTTTACGGGGTTGAAGCCAGAGAAAAGCGCCGGGTATGGCGACTTTCAAATGGAGTCTAACCAGATTTACACTGTGACACTGGTTGGGTTAGCGGAGCCGGTAGTGGGGATCGATAGTGCGCCCTGTTTCACGGATTCTGGCGTATCGCAACTCCCCACCTACCAGCTTGTGTACGCTCCTTCTCCACCTGAGGAACCGTAGGACTTACATCCCTTAGCCCGCCAGCGATTGCACCAGGCTGCGGAACGCCGCTTTGTAGTCCGTCTCAAAATCGAAGCGTGGCTGACGACGGAGATCGTCGGGA
>JAHEME010000516.1 GCA_024643825.1 Chloroflexota bacterium
TATCTTCTTAGCTCCGCTTCAACGATTATTTCGCTGGCTTCTTCGCTGGATTACCCGGCGTGATAAAACTGATCCGGCTGAGGCTGTTCGGCTATATAGCCAACGCATTGCCGGGCAGCTTGATTTGCGCGATCTGGCAACCACTGCGATCAAAACAACCAATGAGCTTTTTGGGACACGTAGGGGCTTCCTGATTCTTGCAACTCCACAGGAAGAGAGCGTGGTGCTTGATGCAGTTGGCGCAGACCGTACTCAGGTTTCTAGCGGCCAAATTTCTGTGGAAAGCCCCCTTTACAAGCACTTTCTTGGAACCAGCCGCCCAGTTCTACAATATGATGTTGACTACGATAGTGTGTTCGCCGGGGTCTCTCCAAGAGAGCATGAATACCTGACCAGCTTGGACACCGATATCTATGCACCGATTGTCGGTGAGGGAAAACTGATCGGGATGCTTGCCCTTGGGCCAAAAGGCAGCGATGATCCCTATCAAGCCTCGGACAGTCAACTACTGATGGCACTGGCAAATCAAACTGTAGCTGCCCTAGAGAATGCTCGCTTAGTCACCGATCTGCGCAACCTCAATCGTGAGATTAGCTCTCTGAACCAGGATCTGCGGGCAACAAATCAGCGACTGGAACAGCTAGACGCTGTTAAGAGTGATTTCATTTCGATTGCGTCGCACGAGTTGCGCACACCATTGACACAAATGCAGGGATATGCTGATCTCCTGGTAGAGATGTCTGAAAGAAATCTTCTTTCCCCCGATCAAACAATCGAGATCATGACCAGCCTGCGCAGGGCAAGCCAGCGCATGGGCGAGGTTATCTCGTCCATGCTTGATGTATCCCAAATCGATGTTGAGAACATGGATCTCAACTTTGTGGAGACCAGCCTCGCAAGTATTGTGAAGCTCGCCATTGAGCCATATGGGGAGGCCATCCACTCTCGGAATCTCACGCTTGTAGCAAGAGGGCTTCGCAACCTGCCGCCGGTTTACGCAGATTACAAACGACTCGTACAGGCATTCGACAATCTGATCACGAATGCTATTAAGTTCACATCAGACGGCGGGAAGATCAATGTAACCGGGGAAATCTTTGAGAAAGACACAGAGGGGAATCCTAAGAGTGTACGTGTCACCATTGAAGATACCGGGATCGGAATTGATCCAGAACACCAGCAACTCATTTTCGAGAAGTTTTACCGAGTTGGCTCCACAACTCTACATTCTACAGGTTCGACAAAATTCAAGGGAGCTGGACCTGGGCTGGGACTGCCCATTGCGAAAGGCATCATCGAAGGACATGGTGGACGCATTTGGGTGGAAAGCCCTGGCTATGATGACGAGACCTCCCCAGGAAGTGCCTTCCATATCGTTCTGCCTATGCGACCGCAGGCAATGGATGCACGCGAGCGCATGATCCAGTTTCAAGAATCATCCCAACCTGAAGATGATACAAAGTCACGTCAAGCAGCATCTTAGCCGGAGTTTCAAGTCAAGTTCAACTTACGATCTTCGTGCCAGATTAGCTGATGCATTTGATCACGCTCAACAGGTTCATCCATCAAGCGTCGAGCTAACAGAAGAAAGTGACCACGATCACCAGTAGTGAAGTACGAGGCTTCCCCTCTGTGGTCTGATAGATTCCTCAACTCCCCAATGATCCGCCCTGTTTGACGCGCAACTGCTGGGCCGGGGTCTACAATTTCTACTTGTGACCCCATCACTTCCTGCAATACAGGGATCAGGAATGAGAAATGGGTACAGGCCAGGACAAGCTGATCAACCTCCGCTTCCTGGAGCGGCCCTAAATAGGTTTCTGCTGTTCTATGAACTCGTTCACTGTCTAGCTCACCCGCTTCAACGAGTGTTACAAAATCAGGGCAGACCTGAGTCACTACTTCGACCCCGGACGCATATCGATCGACTACGCTGGCAAATAATTCTCCCTGAGACGTTACCTGTGTTGCAATTACGCCAATTGCACCACGTCGAGTATTTTCTGCCGCAGGTTTAACTGCTGGTTCCATACCAACGAAAGGAATAGCAGGGAAGAGGTCACGCACATAACGGAGACTTGCCGCAGAAGCTGTATTACACGCAATCACAATGACTTTGACATTGCGTTCCAGAAAAAACTGCGTAATCCCTGCTACAAATTGGCGGATTTCCTCAACAGCGCGAGGGCCATACGGCACATGCCCCTGATCAGCCACATAGATCACATCTTCAGAGGGTAATTGGCGGCGGATTTCTTTCAGAACAGAAAGACCTCCAATCCCTGAATCAAATACTCCAATAGGCCGGGTATCCACAGTTGAATCTACTACTTTCTTGCCGCGCCAATTAGCCCTTCAAAAAGGCGCTTCATGGCGGGGTGTTCATCCACGAGTGCTTCAGGATGCCATTGAACCCCGACGACAAAGTTACTCTCCGATATTTCAATGCCTTCTACAATTCCATCGGCAGCTGTTGCAACTACTTGCAGCGAATCAGCGACACGATCTAATGCCTGGTGATGTAAGCTGTTCACCGCAAACTGAGAGGTATTCCCACCCAAGGCCTCATACAGTTTACTCCCCTCTGTTACGGAAACATCGTGTACTGTTCGAGTAAACCAATCATCAGAAGGAGCCTCATGGCGCAGCGAGCCAGGAATGGAGCCAAAGACATCCTGAATCAAGCTTCCGCCAAGCGCAACATTTAAAATTTGATGACCACGACAAATCGCTAGAAGCGGTTTGTCCTCAGCGACAGCCCAGCGAGCCAGTTGCAATTCAACTTCATCGCGGACAGCATCCACTCCCTCGGTATAAACCGAACGTTCAGCACCATAGCACTGAGGGTCGATATCTCCACCACCGGATATCACCACTCCATCTAACCGATCAAAAATGCTGCGTAAAACAGCCATGTCGGATGCAACAGGAATCATCATAGGGGCCCCACCAGCCACGGTCACAGCATGCACATACGTTGGCCTGAGTGCCATAAACCTGGCTCCGACAGCAGAAGCAGGGTGTCTTACTGAACCTACTGAGATTCCAATCAATGGGGCAGAGGGCATTCCGGGCCTCCAGGTCGGGATAACATTAGGACGCAGAGAATATTCTGCGTCCCGAATTTACTTTGAAGGACTTATGGATAAACCAATTAGGAGATGCCTAATCCAAGAGGGGAGTAGGCATCCATGAAGTCAGTCTGGAAAAGCGTTTCGTTGAGATAGGTTTCAAAGTCATCCTGCAAGAGTGGGAACT